>CAZWWQ010000031.1:0-6231 GCA_964637685.1 uncultured Bdellovibrionales bacterium
AAATTACAGAAGGTCATGCTAAAATAATTCTATCTATTGCTAACCCAGAAAAACAGAGAGCTTTTTTAGCTATGATTTTAAAAAATAAATTGACAGTGCATCAAACAGAAAACAAAAGTAAAGAAATATCAGTCCGAACTCATAAGCGTAATATCATTGTGGATCCACAAATAAAAGAATGGGAAAATAATTTTTCTCAAAATTTAGGTACGAAAGTCAGAATAAAAAAGTCTGGTCAAGGAGGTAAAATTATGATTGATTATTATTCACCAGAAGAACTAAGCAATATCTTAGAACGAACTAAAGAATAATTTTTTTAAAGTGCGCCTTCTTTTTTCATAAACTTTCGGATATGAGTTTTGGCACTAGAAGTTTTGACAAAACGTATCCAATCACGGCTAGGATTTTTGTGGTGACGAGAAGTGATTATTTCTACTACTTCTCCATTTTTAATTTTATGATCTAAGGGAACAATTCTTTCATTAACCTTAGCTTCGATAGCTCTATTGCCTACCTCGCTATGAATTTTATAGGCAAAGTCAATGGGGGTAGCTTCTTCTGGTAGATCTATAATATAACACAGAGGAGAAAAGGCGAAAATATGATTTATAAAAAAATCAAATTTTAAACACAGCATAAATTCTTGGTCATCTTTTCCTAGTTCATTTTGCCATTCGCGTAATTGTTTAACCCACATAATTTCTTTTTCTGGCACCTTTATTTTTTTTTGGAAAAAGATATCTTTTAAGGTTTTTTTTCTTTCTGAATAAAACCAATGAGCAGCGATACCATACTCAGCTTCGTTGTCCATTTTTTTGGTGCGTATCTGAACCTCTAAAAATTTTCCTTCGGGACCGAAAATAGTAGTGTGAATGGATTGATAACCATTGGGTTTTGGTAAGGAAATGTAGTCTTTAATGCGTCCAACTAAGGGGCGATATTTTTTATGAACGATGCCGAGAGCTCCATAACAATTAACTATTTCAGGAACAATAATTCTAATACCAGCTAGATCATAAATTTTATTAATGTCCATATCGTAACGTTTTAATTTCATAAAAAGACTATGAAGACGTTTGGCTCGTCCATAAATTTCCAATACTTTGATGCCTTCTTTGGAAAGTTGTTTTTTAAGAACATCAATAGTTTGATCGATGGTTTTTTTTCTTTCTTTTTGCTGCTTACTGGATAATTGGGCAATGTAGCTATAATTTTTTAAGTCTAAATATTGAAAAGATAAATCTTCTAATTTACCCTTAATTTCACCAATTCCTAGACGATTAGCAATAGGCACATAAATATCCATAGTTTCCCTGGCAATTCTCAGCTGTTTTTTAGGGGGTAAGCTGGATAAAGTTTCCATATTGTGAAGGCGATCAGCCAACTTAATTAAAACTACCCTAATATCAGCTGCCATAGCTAAAAACATTTTACGCAAATTTTCTAAATAAATTTCTTCCTTAGTTCCTCTTAATTTAATGACGCTTAATTTAGTTACTCCATCTACTAGGGAAGCAATCTCAGTTCCAAATTTTTTTTCTATTTCCTTTAAGGTAATCTCCGTATCTTCAGGAACATCATGGAGAATACCAGCAATAATAGTGTTAGTTCCTAAGCCAATCTGAGCTAAATTTAAGGCTGTATGAAGAGGATGATAAATATAATTTTCTCCAGACTTACGTTTTTGCCCTTGATGAGCTTCATTGGCTAATTTGTAAGCACTTCTAATTAAAGCTTCATTTTTAGTGCTGAGTTTTAATTTTATATTCTTAATAACATCTTCAATAGTAATCATAGATTGTTTAAATTTATGGAGTATTTTCTTTGATAAAATTGCAATCTTTATTGGAGCATTTTATTTTATTTTTAGCGGCGAAAACTAGTAAGCTTTTACATTGAGGACAAGTTTCTCCTGTTGGTTTATTCCAAAGAGCAAAATCACATTGAGGGTAAGCGTTACAACCATAAAAAACTCTTCCACGTTTAGATTTTCTTTCCACTAACTCGCCAGTGCCACATTGAGGACATTTAACGCCAGTTTTATGCTCTATCTTTTTAATATTTTTACAAGTGGGATAGTTAGAGCAACCTAAAAAAACACCGTAACGACCTCTTTTTATAACCATAGGAGCACCACAAAGATCACAAGCTTCTTTTCCATTTTCTTTTTCTATTTTTTCTTCGGTTTCTTTTTCAGCGGCTGTTTTTTCTGTATAGCGGCAATTAGGATAATTAGAACAGGCAATAAATTTTCCAAAGCGTCCAAATTTAACGATTAAATCACCACCACATTCTGGACAACTGCGATCTAATTTTTCTTGAAAATTTTCTTTTTTTATCTCCTTAGATTTTAATTGTAGGTTTTTATGAAAGGGAAGATAGAAATTTTTAATGACAGGAATCCACTCTTTTTTCCCTTGAGCGATATCATCTAAGCTTTCTTCTATTTTGGCAGTAAATTTATAATCAACAATATCAGGAAAGTGCTTTATCAATAGTTCACAAACTACAATTCCAATTTCTAAGGGATATAATTTTTTGTGTTCATCCTTATCTACATATTTTCTTTCTATAATGTTAGAAATTATAGGAGCGTAAGTAGATGGACGTCCAATACCATTTTCTTCTAAAGCTTTAACTAAAGTAGCTTCACTATAACGAGCGGGAGGAAGAGTAAATTTTTGATCAGAGTTAATTTTTAATAATTTCAAGATCTCAGTTTCTTTTAATAGAGGTAATAAATTTTCATTAACAGGTAATTTATTCTCATAAATTTTAAGAAAACCAGCAAATTTAATAATAGCACCATTAGTGCGTAATTTAAAATTATGAGTAGATTTTTTTTGTGTAGCTAAAATATCTACAGCAGTATTATGCATTAAAGCTGGCGTCATTTGACTGGCTATCATTCTTTGCCAAATTAATTTGTATAAACGGTACTGCTTTGGTTCCAAATATTTTTTAAGGGAGTCAGGATCTTTATCGGGGAAAGTAGGACGAATGGCTTCATGGGCTTCTTGGGCGTTTTTAGCTTTAGTTTTGTAAAAACGAGGACTTTTTAAGCTATAAGAGGAGCCAAATTTCTTTTCAATAGTTTTACGAGCGACAATTAAAGATTCCATAGAAAGATTAAGACTGTCGGTTCGCATATAAGTAATTAAACCAATAGATCCAGTAGTGCCCAACTTGATGCCTTCATAGAGTTGTTGAGCAATCATCATAGTTTGCTTAGTACTAAAGCCTAGTTTGGTGTTAGCATCTTGTTGTAAAGTAGAAGTAGTATAAGGAGCTGGTGGGTTTTTTTTAGTTTCTTTCTGAGTAATTTTACTAATTTGATAATGAGCTTCTTCCAAAAAAGCAATAATCTTCTTAGCTTGGGATTGATTTTTTATGCCCATTTTACCGAGGGTTTTACCATCCTCCTGGACTATTCTAGCTTCAAAACTATTAGTTGAGGAGGGAGTTTTTTTGGTTGTTGATGTTAAATCGGCTGTAATAGCCCAATATTCTTGAGGTTTAAATTTTTCAATTTCCTTTTCTTTCTCTACAATTAAACGCAAAGTTACCGATTGCACTCGACCAGCACTGAGACCTCGGCGAATTTTTTTCCAGAGGAAAGGTGAGAGCTCGTAACCGACTAGACGATCTAAAATTCTTCTGGCTTGTTGAGCGTCTACTAAATTCAAATCCACTGTGCGTGGATTAGCAAGAGCTTTTTTAATAGCCGACTGAGTTATTTCATGGAAAGCAATTCTTTGGACTTTATTCTCATCTAAATTGAGTGTTTCCATTAAATGCCAAGAGATAGCTTCTCCTTCGCGGTCTTCATCAGAGGCTAGAATAACCTTTTCGGCTTTTTGTGCTAGTTTTTTTAGGTCGGAAACTCGTCCAAGAGATTTATTAGGAACAATATAATGAGGAGTGAAGTTATTTTCAATATCAACTCCCATCTCTTTTTTGGGTAAATTACGAATATGACCATAAGAGGATTTGACGGTAAACTCTTTACCGAGAAATTTAGTAATAGTTTTGGCTTTAGCGGGTGATTCTACTATAATTAGACGCATAAAGTTTGGAATGGTTAATAAGTTATTTTATAATTGAATATAATTTTGTCCGCCGATGTTTTTTATCCAGCCCTTTATTTCCATTAAAGAAAGGGTAGCATTAATATCAGCAGTTTGAAGTTTAACCAGTTTAGCTATCTTGTCAATGTGAATAGGTTCGTTAGAAATGGTTTTAAGAATAGTTTCTTCGGCTTGATTAGCGGGTTTTTTAGGGGGAACTTTTTTGGAACTGAACTTTTGAGTAAGCTTTAATTCTTCCAAAACATCTTTTAAAGAGGTAACTAACTTAGCTCCCTGACGAATTAAATTGTTGGTTCCTAGAGATTGAGGAGAAAAAATAGAACCAGGGATAGCAAAAACTTCTCTATTGTATTCTAACGCCATTTTGGCAGTTATTAAAGCTCCGCTTTTAATTCCTGCTTCAATAACGATAGTTCCTTGAGTAAGACCGGCAATAATACGATTGCGAGCAGGAAAAGTTAAGGGACTGGCGGAAGTTCCTAAGGGATATTCACTAAGGAGAGCTCCTTTTTCCATAATTTGACGAGAGAGGTTAAAATTAGTGCGAGGAGCAATGTTAGCGTCGTCTAATCCATTACCTAAGACTGCGATAGTTTTTCCTTGTCCTTCCAAAGCACCAAAATGAGCAAAAGAATCAATTCCCAAAGCCATTCCACTAACAACTGCTACTCCAGACTGAACTAGTTCCTGAGCTAATTTTTGAGCAATTTGAGAACCATAAGAAGTGCATTTTCTAGCTCCGACAATAGCTATGGAAGGTAATTGAAAAATGTCTAGATGACCTCTATAGTAAAGAATATAAGGAGGATGAAAAATTTCTTTTAGCAATGGGGGATAATGAGGATCTTCTAAACTAATAAGATGAATATGGGCGACTTTCAATTTTTCCCATTCTAATTTTGGATCAATATCTTTTTTAGCGAAAAACATTTTTTGAGCTGTTTTTTCACCTAGGCCACTGGCTTTTAAATGAGCGAGATCAGCTTTCCAAATAGCTTCCGAGTTTTTAAAATAATTAAGAAGAAGGATTAATCGGTGAGAGCCAATGCCGGGGATTTTGTTAATGGCGTTAAGGTATTTCATTGATTGAGATGAATAAAATTCTTCTTTAAAGATAGCATATTTTAGGAGCTATTGACAAATATTTAATCTGTGCTAAAATAACTGGAACTAAAAAAATAGCCTTTATGGACAATTACGCAGGTCAAAAGAAGAGAGCTATAGATTCTGCACAACCTCAAAAAAAGGATGTTGTTTTTTTGATTTTAGCAGATAAAGTATTGATAGAATTGAATAAAAGAACGCAACAAATTATTAAAAAAAGATTTGGTCTTTCGGTTAATAAAGCGGAAACGTTGGAAAAAATTGGACAACAGTACAACATAACTAGGGAAAGGGTGCGACAAATAATTACGGAAGCTTCTAAAATTATTAAACGTAATACAGGTAGTAAAAGTTTTAAAAAGGCAGAGGAAAAGATTATTTTTACAATTAATCAAAATAATGGTATAATTAAGGAAACTGATATAGCCAAAAAATTTAAATTAACTAATTCAAAAGAAGTTAATGCAATCAAGTTTTTTTTAAATTATTCAGATAATCTAATTAGCCTGGAACGGAAAGGTCTAATTGAAAAATCTTGGGTAGCTTCTCAGGATTTAGTGAGTAAAATCGAAAAAATAATTTTGGAAACCCATAAGGTTTTTAAAAATAAAAAAACACCTCTGACAGAAGAAGAAATTTATAGGAAGATAAAATTGCCCGAGATTGATTTTTCTAATCAACAGATAGTAAGTTATCTGAAAGTAGCCTCAGGGTTACAGAAGAACCCCTTTGGCAAATGGGGAAAAAGTCATTGGAAAGAAATTAATCCGAAAGGAACACGAGAAAAAGCCTATTTAGTTTTAAAGGAAAGAAAAGAACCTTTGCATTTTACTCAAATTGCTAGATTGATTGGTGAATATAAATTAAGTAAAAAAAGAGCTCATCCTCAGACAGTGCATAACGAATTAATTAAAGATGAACAGTTTGTTTTAATTGGACGAGGTATCTATGCTTTGCATGAATGGGGATATTTTCCAGGAACAGTTAGAGAAGTTTTAAAAAAAATATTAGAACAAAGTCAAAAACCTCTAACGAAAGA
>CAZWWQ010000032.1:0-6069 GCA_964637685.1 uncultured Bdellovibrionales bacterium
CAACCAAGCTATTATTGAAAATAAAAATCCTTCTAAAATAAAGGTTGATTTTTCACTTTTTTGGAAAGTTTGGGACTTAGTAAAAAAGAAACATATTGATAGTAACAAGTTAAATGCTCAAAAAATGGTTTATGGGGCTATAAGTGGTATGCTGAAAGCTACAGGAGACCCTTATACTAATTTTTTTAATCCGCAAGAAAGTAGAGATTTTTCTCAGGATATAGCTGGTAGTTTTGAAGGAATCGGAGCAGAATTAGGAGTAAAAAATAAAATTTTGACAGTTATCGCTCCTTTAGATAATTCACCAGCTCAAAAAGCTGGATTAATGACAGGAGATAAAATAATTAAGGTTAACAATAAAATAGTGTCTGATTTATCTATTGATCAAGCAGTGGATTTAATTAGGGGAAAAAAAGGCACAATAGTTAAGTTGACAATTATTAGAAAAGGAGAAGAAAAAACTAAAGAAATTGCTATAACTAGAGATGTGATAGAGCTAAAAAGTGTTACGGTTAATTTAAAAAAATTTCAAAAAAATAGAATAGCTTATGTAAGAATTACTCAATTTTCTGAAAATACTGATCAAGAATTTGATGTAGCTATGAGTAAAATTATTGTAGCAAAAAGTAAGGGTATTATCTTAGATTTAAGAAATAATCCAGGTGGTTTATTAAATAAAGCAGTAGCTATTGCTAGCAGAATGATTCCAGCTGGTAAGGTGGTTGTTTCTGAGGAGGATAGTAATGGAAAAATACAAAGTCTCAATACTTTAGGAGGGGATAAATTAAGTAGTATTCCCATGGTAGTACTTATTAACGAAGGTAGTGCTAGTGCAGCTGAAATTTTATCAGGAGCTTTGAGAGATGATAGGGGAGTAGTATTAATTGGAAAAACCTCTTTTGGCAAAGGAAGCGTTCAACAATTAATAGATCTTTCTGGAGGATCAAGTATAAAAATTACTATTGCTAAATGGCTAACACCTAAAGGAAATTACATAATGAAAAAAGGAATTAAGCCAGATATAAAAGTAAATATGACTTTAGATGATTACAAAAATAAGCGTGATCCCCAGTTAAAAAAAGCCTTGGAAGTGATAGAAAATAAAATAAAATAAAAAAGAGATTGAATATATCCAATCTCTTTAAATTCTCTTATTCTTTAGTATTTTTTATGTTTCATGAAGAATACTAAATCCCTTTGAATCACCAAAAGGGATTAATTGAATTTTTTTACCAGTTTGATAAAACTGATAAAAAAATCCTATTTCTTGCTCATTTAATGGCAAATACACATCCGTGTATAAGCCATTTAGTAACCATAAGCCATGGTTACTGATTCTTATTTCTCCTTCCCCGTTTTCAAGGGCTTGAAGAAAAGTAGAACAAAAATGTTTCTCTTTTTGTCCTACTCATTTTAAAGTGAATCCAGATGGAAATTCATCTGGAAATTTATCTACTTTAAAAGTGAAGTTAAACTTGGTTCCTATTTTACTATAAAAAATTTTCATTTTTCCCTCCTTATTTTTTTGTTAAATAGCTTATTTAAGTATCATATTAATGTATATTCTTTCTGACAAAATGTCAATTATATTAGCCTGCTAGACAAAAGATTAAAATTCCTTTAAACTAAGAGTATGAAAATAATTTTATTACAAGATCTAAAAAATATAGGAAAAAAAGGAGATGTAAAAGAGGTAGCTGATGGTTATGCTCGTAATTTTTTGTTACCTCAAAAAATAGCACAAAGAGCCACTGAAGAAGCAATTAAAAAAAATGAAATTCAAAAGAAAGAAGCAGTTAAAAAACAAGTTGCCGAAAAACAAGAAGCAGAAAAAATGCTCAAAAAGTTACAAGCTAAAAAAATTAGTTTAATAACTCGTCAAAAAAAGGGTAAACTTTTTGGTTCCATTACAGCTAAAAAAATAGCTGAAGTTTTTAAAAAAGAAGATTTGGCTATTTCAACAGATTGCATTATAATAAAGAAAAATATTAAAAAAATAGGGGAACACGAAATAGAAATTAAGTTAAAGGCTGGCATCGAAGGAAAAGTAAAAATAGAAGTGAAAGGAGAATAAGCAGTTAAACTAACCTTATAAATTTATTTTTAAAAATCGCGGGGAAGCGATTTTTTAACTGGAAAATTATTAATTTATAACTATTTTATTATGCAAAACAAAAAGTATATTTTTGTCATGGGGGGAGTAATGAGTGGAATTGGTAAAGGAGTGGCTACTTCTTCAATTGCGAAAATTATTCAATCTAAGGGATTTTCTGTGAGTGCGATTAAAATAGATCCTTATGTAAATGTGGATGCTGGAACGATGAACCCTACTGAACATGGAGAAGTTTTTGTTTTAGATAGTGGTTTAGAAACAGATCAGGATATGGGTAACTATGAAAGATTTTTAGATATTACTATTCCGCCAACTAATTATATGACAACTGGAAGTGTTTTTCAAAAAGTTATTCAACGGGAAAGAAATTTAGAATATAAAGGTAAATGTGTACAAATTATTCCTCATGTTACAAATGAAATAATAGAAACTATAGAAAAAGCGGCAGTAATTAATAAAGCTGATTTTATCATTACAGAGGTAGGTGGAACAGCTGGGGATTATGAAAATGATCTTTATACTGAAGCTGCTCGTCAAATGAAACTTAAATATCCTCAGGATGTTCTTTTTGTGATGATTAGCTATGTTCCTTACCCTAATAAAATAGGAGAAATGAAGACTAAACCGACACAACAAGCAGCACGATCCTTAAATGCGGCAGGGGTTCAACCAGATATTATAATTGCTCGTAGTGAAATTATGATTGATAAAAAGCGAAAAGAGAAAATCGCTAATTTTTGCAATGTTTCTCAAAAAGATGTTATTTCAGCTCCTGATGCTGAAAGTATTTACGAAGTTCCGCTTAATTTTGAAAAAGATAATTTAAGTATACGCATTCTTTCCAAACTTTCCTTAAAACCAAAAACAAAAGATTTACAAGAATGGAGAAAAATGGTAGACAATATTCATCAAGCTAAAAAAATCATTAATATTGGAATTGTTGGAAAATATTTTGGAACTGGAGAATGCGTTCTTTCAGATGCTTATATCAGTGTTATTGAAGCTATAAAACATGCTTCTCATTATTTAAAGTTAAAGCCACAAATTAGTTGGATTAATAGTGAAACTTTTGAAAAAAATCCTGAAAAATTAGTAGAATTAAAAACATATGATGGAGTAGTTATTCCTGGTGGTTTTGGCTCTCGAGGAATAGAGGGAAAAATAAAAGCTATACAATATTTACGAGAACACAAAATTCCCTTTTTCGGACTTTGCTATGGTATGCAATTAGCTGTAATTGAATATTCTCGGCATGTTTTAGGTTTAAAAGATGCTAATACTACCGAGATCAATCGAGAAACTAGAAATCCAGTTATTGATATTATGCCAGAACAAAAAAAGAATTTAGCTGATGGAAATTATGGAGCTACTATGCGTTTAGGAGCTTATCCAGCTATTGTTAAAAAAGGAACTATTGCTTACGAAGCTTATAAGAGAAAGAATATTTCAGAGCGACATCGTCATCGTTGGGAAGTTAATCCTCATTATATTGAAAAACTTACTCAAGCTGGCTTAATATTCTCTGCTCAATCACCAGATAAAAAACTAATGGAAATAACAGAATTATCAAAAACAATTCATCCTTTCTTTTTGGGTACACAATTTCATCCTGAATTTAGTTCTAATCCTATTAAAGCTCAACCACTTTTCTTAGAATTTATAAAAGTAAGTGCTCAAAAAATAAAAACTAAAAAATAAAAACAATTCTTTCTAATAATCAAATTTAAAACCCCCATTCGGGGGTTTTAAAAACTAAAAAATTTATTTTTAAAGATAAGGTCTAAATATCCCATCTTTATAATTTAGACAAGCTAAGGCTGTTCCGTTACAAGGAATAGCCACGCCAGTTAAGTTTATTTTAACTGGATTTTTAGAAGATGTGCTAGCTAAGGTTTTTACTAATTGAGGACTGGGATCAATCAATTTTATCTCAGTAATTTTTGCAGAAGGCATTTTAGCTATGTCTGTAGGATCAATTTTTAAAATTGTCGGAGCACCTTTTTTAATGGGCCAAACTTTTATAATGGTGTTTCCTTGAAAAGCATGATTTTTACAAGTTGTTTTTAGGGTATTTTGAAGGGCTTGAGCTTTCGGTGCAGTAGAAAGATTTTCATTTTGGAAAGATGTATTTTCAAACCAAAGATAAGCAGAAACAACAACAACGATAATTATCAGTAAACCAATAGCCCACCGGCTAGAAATTTTTTTGTTCATTTTTTTTATAATTAGAAAATTAACTGTTTTTATTATACCATAAAAAAATAGTTAATCAAAAAAGTTATCCACAGCCACCAAAAAAACGACCGTGGTCGTTTTTTAAGAAAAATTTTTTTCAAAAGTCTTTATTTCTCTACAGAAACAATTCTTTTTTTAGCTAGCTTTCCAGTAAATACTCTTATTTTTTTAGTGCTAAACTTAACGAAACCATTTTTCATAGCAAAAAGAGTGTCATCTTCTCCACGTTTAACATTATCTCCAGGACGGAATTTAGTTCCGCGTTGTCGAACAATGATTTGTCCAATTTTAACTTTTTCTCCTCCAAATTTTTTAACTCCTAGTCTTTTGGATATTGAATCACGACCCAAACTAGTAGAGCCACCAGCTTTTCTATGTGCCATATAATTAAATTAATCAAATAAATATATTTATACAAAAAGAATACTAATCTATAATATACAATTAAAGAGAAGATGTCAACTCAAAGTAATCTGAATTTAAAAACAATCAATCCTAATTACTTTATTTTTAATTTATGGCATAATAAGAATATGAATATGAATATGAAAAAGTGGTTGTATAATAAAAAACTAGCCAGTAAAAAATTTTGGCTTCAATATGAAGCTAAGATTGTTTTAATGGCTGGTTTTATTTTAGTAGCTATTCTTTCTTTTGAAGTAGGTTTTATTAAGAATCAAGAGACTAGCCAAAAACCGATTATTATTGAAAAACCATTAGTTAAAAAAGTTAAAGGGGTTAAAACAAAAAAAGTTTCTCCAACTTCAATTTCACAGCAAAAAAAAGAAACTACTTCTAATACAATACCTTCCAAAAGTGGTTGTCTTTATGTGGGAAGTAAAAACTCTCGTCTGTATCATTTGCCAAACTCCTCTTATGCTAAGAGAATTAAAAAAGAGAATCTAACTTGCTTTTCCAGCAAAAATGAGGCAGAATCAAAAGGGTATCAACCAGATAAAAGTTTAGCCCAATAATTTAATCTAACCCTATATTATTCTTTATGATGCAAAAAAAAGAAAAAGAAATTATTGTTATTTCTTTGGGTGGTTCATTAATTGTACCACGCCATATTGATTGGCATTTTTTAAAAAAATTTCGCCAACTAATTGTGAGTGAAATGAAAAAAGGTAAGCGTTTTGCTATTATCACTGGCGGTGGTTATGCAGCTAGAGAATATATTCAAGCCGCTAGTAAAGTTACTCACTTAACTAAAGATGATCAAGATTGGTTAGGAATTCATTCCACTAGGATGAACGCTCATTTAATTAAAACTATTTTTAGAAAATATGCTCATCCGAGGATTAACAAAAATCCTCGTACCAAAGAAAATTTGATGCAACATTTTTCTCACGGTGAAACTATGATGGTGGCGGCCGGTTGGCGACCAGGTTGGTCTACTGATTATGTCGCGACAATTATTGCTGAACGACTGGGTGCTAAAAAACTACTTAATCTTTCCAATATTAAATATGTTTATACTAAAGATCCTAAAAAATTTAAGGATGCTAAAAAAATTGAAACAATAGATTGGAAAGATTTTCGTAAAATCGTTGGTTCTCGTTGGGATCCAGGACTTAATATGCCTTTTGATCCTATTGCTTCTAAATTAGCCCAAAAAAATCATTTACAAGTTGTGATTGCAAACGGAAAAAATTTGATTAACTTAAACAATATCTTAGAAGATAAAAAATTTCTGGGAACAATTATTAATTTAAAATAAT
>CAZWWQ010000033.1:0-5841 GCA_964637685.1 uncultured Bdellovibrionales bacterium
CTTAAAAGCTTTAAAAAATTGCCAAAGCCTTGTTTTGTGTTAGACTGAAAATAACTATAAGTTGAAGGATAAATTAATTAAAAAGAATAAATTAAATTTAATGAGTAATAAAAATAAGGAAATTAAATCAGTGACGATCAATAAAAAGGATGATGAAGATGTGCTAGGATCTATGGAAAAAATTGTTTCTTTAGCTAAAAGACGAGGTTTTGTTTTTCCTTCTTCTGAAATTTATGGTGGGTTAGCGGCTATTTATGACTATGGACACTATGGAACTTTATTAAAAAATAATATTCGTGATGCTTGGTGGAAGCAAATGGTTCAATTAAGAGAAGATATTGTTGGATTAGATAGTGCTATTTTTATGCATCCGACTACTTGGGTAGCTTCTGGTCACGTAGGTGGCTTTAATGATCCGCAAGTAGATTGTCGTCAATGTAAAACTCGTTTTCGTGCGGATCATATTTTAGAAGAATTTGGTATTAATGCGGATAAAGCTCCTTTGAAGAAAATTAATGAAGAATTAGATAAACTAAGAGAGGTTGGAAAATTAAAATGTGCTAACTGTGGATCAACGAACTTAACTCCAGCTAAGGTTTTTTCACTAATGGTAAAATCTAACATTGGCTCTCCTACTGATGAATTAAAAGAAGAAAATGTAGTTTATTTAAGACCAGAAACTTGTGGAGGAATTTATTTAGAATATAAAAATACGGTGGATTCTTTGCATAAAAAATTACCTTTTGGTATTGCTCAAGTAGGAAAAGCTTTTCGGAATGAAATTGTGGCCCGACAATTTATTTTTCGCACACGAGAGTTTGAACAAATGGAAATGCAATATTTTTTACATCCAGATTTAATGAAGGAAAAATATGCAATGTGGAAGGATATTCGTTGGAAATGGTATTTAGAATATGGAATTAAAGAAGAGAAAATTCGCTGGTATAAACATGATAGATTAGCTCATTATGCGTCGGAAGCTTATGATATTGAATTTAATTTTCAATCTTTAGGTGGGTTTAAAGAAGTGGAAGGAATTCATGCTCGGGGTGATTGGGATTTATCACAACATAGTAAGTACTCAGGTATAGACCTTACTTATTTTGACGAAAAAACAGGAAAGCGTTTCATGCCTCATATTATGGAAACTTCGGTAGGATTAAATCGATTGGTTTTAATGTTTTTGGACCATTCTTTTACAGAAGAAAAGGTAACCAGTGCTCAAGGAAAAGAAGAGACCAGAGTAGTTTTAAAAATAGATAAAAGATTAGCCCCAATAAAAGTAGCTATTTTACCGCTTTCTAAAAAAGAAGAATTGGCTCAGCCAGCACATAAGCTTTATGAAGATTTAAAAACAAAATTTATGGTAGAGTACGATGCGACACAATCCATCGGAAAACGTTACCGTAGGCAAGATGAAATTGGAACCCCATATTGTGTTACCGTAGATTTTGAAACTTTAAAAGATCAAGCGGTAACGGTGCGAGAGCGAGATACTATGCAACAAGAAAGAATCAAAATAAAAGAACTAGGAAATTATTTAAGTACTAAATTAAGTCAGTAATAATTTATTTTAAATTTAATTTTATGACTGTAGAAGAAATATACCAACTAGCAATTCAATTAGGAGTTAAAAATGATTTTCGGACGGCTAAAGAAATAAAGCGTTATTTAACGGAGGTGAAAAAAAGATATACTAAATTATCTTCAGTTGAAAAAAAATATTTTGATCAAGAAAGATTGATTAATCCTTATGCTGACTCAAGAATTCATTTTTCTACGGGAAAGAAAAAAATAAAAAAGATTTTAGCTGGGATAGACACTTCGGTTGGAGGAATAAATTTAGCCCAAAATTTAGGTGTAGATTTAGTATTTAATCATCATCCAGTGGGACTGGCTTTAGCTGGTTTAGACGAAGTAATGAATTATCAAATTGACCAATTGGAAAAATTGGGTATTCCAGTTAATATTGCAGAAAAATTGTTGCATAAAAGAATATCAGAAGTAACGCGGAGTATCAGCCCAGTTAATCATTATGTAATTGTAGATGCAGCTAAATTACTTAAAATGAATTTCATTAATATTCATACTCCAGCAGATAATTGTGCAGCAATGTTTTTGACCAAATTAATAGATAAAGCTCAACCCTATTATGTGAGGGATGTATTAGAAGTAATCAATAAAATTCCTGAGTATCAAGAAGCCCAAAAAAGAGGAGCAGGACCAATACTTTTTTCAGGACAAAAAAATAATCGTTGTGGAAAGGTGACTGTTTCTGAATTTACAGGTGGAACAGAGGGATCTAAGGAAATTTATGGAGCGATGGCTAATGCGGGTGTGGGAACTATAATTTCTATGCATCAAAGTGAAGAGCATCGGAAGGCAGCGCAAGAAGCTAATATCAATGTAATTGTAGCAGGACATATTTCATCAGATTCTTTAGGAATGAATTTGGTTTTAGATAAAATAGAAAAAAAAGGGATAGAGATAATTCCTTTTGGCGGACTAATAAGAATTAAAAGAAAATAATTTTATGCGTTATAAAGAAACTACCTTAAGGAATGGACTACGTATTGTTACCGTTCCGATGGCAGAAACCCAAACGGCAACAGTAGTTATTATGGTAGGCGTGGGATCTCGTTATGAGCAAGAAAAAGAAGCGGGGCTGTCACACTTTATTGAGCATATGCTTTTTAAAGGAACTAAAAAAAGACCAACTCCTTTAATGATTTCAGAAGCTTTAGATGTCATTGGCGGAGAATTCAATGCTTTTACTGGTAAAGATAAAACGGGTTATTATGCTAAAGCGGATGCTAAACATATTTTAACAATCTTGGATATTGTATCAGATATGTATTTAAATTCGGAAATTAAAGCTTCAGAGATTAAAAAAGAAAAAGGAACTATTTTGCAAGAATTGAGTATGTATGAAGATATGCCGATGCGGAACATCAATGATGTTTTTGAAAAATTATTGTATCAGAAAAATAATTTAGGACGTGAAATTATTGGTTCTAAAAAAACTATCCAGTCATTTCGGCGGAAAGATTTTTTAGCTTACAAACAACAATTTTATGTAGCGAATGATACAGTAGTTTGTGTAGCAGGAAAAATAAATGAAGCTCAAATAATAAAACAAATAAAAAAATACTTTACTGTTTTAAAAAAAGGAACTAAATCAGAAATTATTAGAGTAGAGGAAAAACAAAAACAACCACAAATTAAAATTAAGTTTAAGAAAACGGAGCAAACCCACTTGATGTTGGGAGTGAGAGCGTATGACTGGAATAATAAAAATCGTTACGCCTTAGCTCTATTGGCTACTATTCTCGGTGGTAATATGAGTAGCCGTCTTTTTATGGCAGTCAGAGAACGGCAAGGCTTGGCTTATTATGTAAAAACAGGAGTAGAAACTTTTGAGGATTGTGGTTATTTGGCTACTAATGCAGGAGTAAAACATCAAAATCTAAAATTAACTATACGGACAATTTTGAAAGAATATGCTAAAATAACTCAACGAAAAGTGAGTGAAAAAGAATTAAAAAAAGCCAAGAGTTTTTTGAAAGGTAAGGCGGTTATGAGTATGGAAGCTTCGGATGAAGTTGCAATGTTTTTTATAGAACAAAAAATAGCTAAGAAAAAAATTATGACTTTGGAAGAAAAATTAAACTTAATTGATCAAGTAACAGCGGAAGATGTATTGAAAGTAGCTCGGGATATTTTTCAAAAAGCTAAATTAAATCTAACTGTTATTGGTCCTCATAAGGAGGCTCAAAAAATAAAAAACCTTTTAGTTTTATAGAGGTAAGAAATAAATTTTAAATTAAAAAGTTATGAAGAAAAATCAAATAGAAATTTCTACAGGAACTATGTTGAGAGCTGTTTTTGTTATTTTATTGGTAGGTATTTTATTTTTTGTGCGTGATATTATCGTGTTGCTTTTTTTAGCAGTGATCGTTTCTTCTACGATTGATCCGTTAGTAGATATGCTAGAAAGAAAAAAAATCTGGCGTGTTTTTAGTGTCTCCGCTATTTATTTAGTGTCATTTTTTATTATTAGCTTGGCTATTTCTTTCTTAATTCCGCCGATTGTTTATCAATTTAATGAATTTTCTCAAAATATTCCTCATTATTATCAAAAAATACAGAATTCAATAGAGCCGATTAACTATTTTTTTCAAACTAAAAATATTATTGTGGATACGCAGAGTATTTTTAATAATTTAAGTGGTTGGCTTTCTCGAGCTCCACGAAATATTTTTTCTACTACAGTAGGAGTATTTTCAGGGTTGATTGCTGTAATTTCTGTTTTAGCTATGGCGTTCTATATGACTTTAGTTAAAGATGGGATAAAAAAAACTGTTGTAGCCGTAACGCCTAAAAAACATCAACAGCATGCAGCTAATTTGACGATTAGAATTAAACATCAAATTGGAAAATGGATGCAAGGGCAGTTAGTGTTAATGGGAATTATTTTTGTTTTAGATTTTGTCGGCTTAAGTTTTATCGGCATTCCCTATGCTTTAATTTTAGCTGTTATTGCTGGTATTTTAGAAATAATTCCTTATGTGGGTCCAGTGTTGGCTTCTGTTCCAGGAGTAATTTTAGGATTTTTAATTTCTCCAACCAAGGGTTTTTTAGCTTTGCTGGTTTATTTTATTGTTCAGCAAGCAGAGGGTCATATGATTGTTCCCTTGGTAATGAAAAAGGCTGTAGGTCTTAATCCAGTAGCGGTCATTGTAGCTCTTTTGGTCGGTGCTAAGTTAGGAGGAATTTTAGGTGCAGTTATTGCTGTTCCAGTAGCTACAACGATAGATATTTTTGTAAGGGATTTTTTTTCTCGAGAAAATAAAAATTCAATAGGTTAAAACATAGAGTGAGAATTATAGAAAATAAATTAATTAATTGAAAAGATGGATGTAGGTATCTTATATATTATTGCAACGCCAATTGGTAATTTAGCAGATGTAACATTTAGGGCGGTGGAAGTGTTGTCAAAAGTGGATAAAATTATTTGTGAAGATACACGCACAACTAAAAGACTTTTAGATCATTATGAAATTTCTACACCGACAGTGTCTTTTTATAAAAAAATAAGAAAAGGAAAGTCAGTTAAGCCAGTTCCTAAATTAGAAGAAGTAACCCAATTATTAGCTGAGGGGAACAATTTAGCTTTTGTTTCGGATGCGGGAACGCCAGGGATTTCTGATCCAGGAAATCAATTAGTAGCTCAGGTTTTGGCTCTGGGTTCTTCAGTTATTCCGATTCCAGGAGCTTCTGCTCTAACCACGCTAGTTAGCGTGGCGGGAATTAATTTATCACAATTTGTTTTTTTGGGTTTTCCTCCGCATAAAAAAGGGAGAGAAACTTTTTTTCGAGAAATTAAAATATTAAAATATCCAGTTATTTACTTTGAATCTCCGCATAGGGTGATTAAAAATTTGACTTTACTAAAAACTTTGGAAGTGAATAAAAATATTATTTTAGGGCGGGAAATGACAAAAATATTCGAGGAAATTATTCGAGGAAAAGTAGAAGACGTGCTAGCTTATTTTGATAAACATCCAGATAAAATAAAGGGAGAGATAGTAATAGTAATTTATTAGTAGAAAAATAATTATGCAAGAAAAATTTTATATTACAACAACTTTGCCCTATGTAAATGCAGAGCCGCATATTGGATTTGCGAGTGAAATTATTATGGCTGATGCCAGAACTCGCTGGGAGAGATTTTTAGGTAAAGAGGTTATCTTTAATACAGGAGTAGATGAACATGGTTTAAAAATTTGGCAAAAAGCTCGAGAGGAAAATAAAGAAGTCCAAAATTATGTTGATCAGTAT
>CAZWWQ010000034.1:0-2828 GCA_964637685.1 uncultured Bdellovibrionales bacterium
TATTTACCCTTTCCTGCTCATTAGAAACTAAGAAACCATCTACTCCATCTTTAATAGTTTCAGAGAAAGTTTGATTATTTGTTGCTATACTAGGAATTTTTAAAATACCTGCTTCTATAAATTTAAGAGCTGACTTTGATTCGCAAAAAGGATTATTTATTTCTAAAGGAATTAAGTTGACATCTACTTCTTTAATATTAGAATAATATTTACGACGAGAAACAAAAGGTTTAACTTCTATTCTATTTTGATACTTTCTTAATTGGTTATCAATATCTAAAGGACCTGCTAAATATAATATAACTTTCGGATAATCCTCCATAATTTTAATTAAAGCTGGCGTAATAGTAGCAAAGTCTTTATTATGTGATAGCGTACCACTAAAATAACCCAAACGAATATAGCCATCTTTTCTTTTCTCTTTCCCCAATAATCGTTCTGTTAAAGTTATTTCTTGATTAGATAATCTATTAGGTACAATAAAAACTTTTTTGACTCTTTGATTTAATTTTTCTGCTAAAAAACTCACTGTTGTTGTTGCTACAGTCACATAAGAATCATTTAAAATAGTAGCTCCGATACCTTCTTTATAAAGCTCTTGCTCTTCTAAACTCATTTTTTGAAAATAATCCATTTGCGTTAAAAATTGCGGATCATAAACTAGATCATCAGTATCAAAAATAATTTCTTTTTTTTGTTTTTTTATATTCTTAATTAATTGCTGAACAAAATGATTATTATTTGTTCGATGAAAAATAAATACTTTAAATTTAGTCGCCATTTTGGGTAAATTAGGATTATCAGAAATTGTTATGGCTGTTTTAAAACCATGCAAACGCAATTCTTCAGCTGGATTATGAGTTCTATAATAAGCACTGTTCCCTACTCCACTAGAAATAAAAAGCACATCTCCCGAGCTAACCCAAAAAGAACGCAAATAGACACCTATATAATTCAAAATTACCTTGCTTCCTTCCCAGAAACCGTTTCTTCGCCACAACAAACTAGCTTTATTTAATTTGATCAATAAAGATTTCATAATTTATTTTTATTTTTTTGATAATAAATCACTCTAGAATTATTTTGAAAAAAATGTTTCATAGTATATTTCAAAGAATCTTTAACATGTTGACGAATAATCCAACTTTGAAAAAATTTTAGAAAACCGCCTGCACTTAATCTTTTTCCATCAGCATAAACACGAGTTTTTGGATAATAAATTACTTTATAACCCATTTCCCAAGCCTTAAAACACATTTCCGTATCTGCCATAAAAAGAAAATATTCTTCATTAAATCCATTAATTTTTTCCCAAAAATCTCGCCTAATAATTACACAAGAAGACTGCAACCAATCTACTGCTTGTATTTTAGTATAGTCTAAATGACGCATTTCATCGTAAGCTACTTTTTTATTTAAAAAAGGTAAATAACGCAAAAAAGTACGCCGAGTTACTTGAAGATAAAATTTAGGAAAAGCCCGCACACTCATAGCAATTTTTCCGTTATCATTAATCTGTTGCGGTCCCAAAATTGCTACATCTGAATGTTTGTCCATAAAAGTTACTAGTTTATCTACAGTATCTTTTTCCTTAAATAATATATCTGGATTAACTACCAAAATATAATCACCCACTTCTTTACCTCTAATCACATTATGCCCTTTAGCGTATCCAACATTAACAGTATTAATGATTAATTCTACTTCGGAATACTTTTTTAATTTTTTTTGTAAAATTTTAACTTGCTCTTGATTACAAGAAGTATCAGTTACAAAAATTTTAAATCTAAAATCTACTTTTTGTTGCAGCAACAATTCAATATTCCTGACCACTCTTAAGGCTTTGGAATAATTAGAAACTAAAATAGTTAATTTAAATTCATCCTGAAACATAAATCATTTTACTTAAAATTTTTCTCATTCTTAACTCTAGCTAATAAAACACTCTTTGATCTTATTTTTAATTCTTGGTTAAATTGTTGCATAGCTTCTTCTACAAGCGGATGAAATTGCTGATAAAGTTTCTTCTTTTTTACTATTTTACCAGCTTCTAAAAGAGAATCGTAAGTACCAGCATCTAACCAAACTCCATCTATTACTCCCACATCCAATTCTCCTTTCTTTAAATAAGCATTATGTAAAGAAGTAATTTCTATTTCTCCTCTTTTCGAAGGAATTACTTTCTTAGCTAATTGAGAAACTTGATTATCATAAATATAAATTCCTGGAATAGCATAATCACTAATCCATTTCTGAGGTTTTTCTACAATTTGAACCACTTTTTTGTTCTCATCAAATTTAACAATACCAAAACGAGACCAGTCTTGAACTTTTTTGGCAAAAATTTTCCCACCTCCTTGAAAATCTATAATGTCTTGAGAAAAATCATCTTCAAATATATTATCCCCCAAAATCATAGTTACATCATCTCCATCAATAAAATTCTCTCCCAAAATAAACGCATCGGCTAATCCTCGTGGAGTATTTTGAATTTCAAAATAAATATGAATCCCATAATTTTTAAAAAAGGATCCTAATAAATTCAAATACTGACCTGAATGATCAGGTGCCACTATAATCAAAATATCTTTTATCCCCGCCTTAATTAAAGTATTAAGTGGATAAAAAATCATTTGCCTATCATAAACTGGCAATAATTGTTTAGAAGTTGTTGCTGTTAAGGGAAATAGACGAGTAGCCGTTCCACCAGCTAAAATTATTCCTTTCATTTTTAATTTATTTTCCATAATCTTATAAAAATAATTATTTTTTTATTAAATCTTTGATTTGATAATTTTTTTGATAATAATCTTGATATTGACCTGTTT
>CAZWWQ010000034.1:2838-5746 GCA_964637685.1 uncultured Bdellovibrionales bacterium
TCAGAAAAATAGTTCGTTAAAACAATAAAAACCGATACCAAAGAATCATTTTTTTTAGTCCTTCTTCAAATTTAATCTGCGGTTCCCAACCTAATTCCTTTTTTATTTTAGAAAAATTAATAGCATAACGTTTATCATGACCTAAGCGATCCTTTACAAATTCTATTGAACTTTCATTTTTACCCATCAATTCTAATATTTTATAGGTTACTTCTTTATTAGTCTTTTCGCAATTACCTCCAATACAATAAGTTTCTCCTAGTTTTCCTTTGTGAATAATTAAATCAATAGCCCGACAATGATCTTCTACATACAACCAATCCCGCACGTTAAGTCCATCTCCATACAAAGGAATTTTTTTACCTTCTAATAAATTAGTAATAAACAAAGGGAAAAGTTTTTCCGGAAACATAAAAGGACCATAGTTATTAGAACAATTAGAAATGGTTACTGGTAATGCAAAGGTATGAAAATAAGCGTTTACTAAATGATCTGAGGAAGCTTTAGAAGCACTGTAAGGACTCCGAGGATCATAATGAGTAGTTTCATTAAAAGCTGGATCATTGGGACCAAGAGAGCCGAAAACTTCATCCGTTGAAATATGATGGAATCTTATTTTTCCATTCTTTAAAGCTGCCTGCAATAAAGTATAAGTACCAAGAACATTGGTTTTAATAAAATCTTCTGGATTTAAAATAGAACGATCAACATGACTCTCGGCTGCAAAATTAACAATAAGCTCCACCTGATATTCCTTTATAATTTTCTCTACTCGTTTACCATCAGCAATGTCTCCCTTAACAAACTGATAATGAGAATTATCTTCTACGGATTTCAAATTTTCTAAATTACCCGCATAAGTTAAGTTATCATAATTAATAATCTGATACTCAGGATATTTCTTCAGGATATAGTGGATAAAATTACTCCCAATAAATCCTGCCCCTCCTGTTACTAAAATTTTCATAGATAATATTTTTAATTGAATTTACTAATTTCTATTCCGTAGAGAAATTATTAAAATGGTGACTTTAAATCCTGCAGAGAACCTAATCGTGCATCTTTCTCTGAAATAAGAGAATGCTTTATTGGCCATTGAATTTTAAGCTGAGGATCATTCCAAATAACTCCTTCTTCCGCTTCTGGATGATAAAAATTATCACATTTGTACATAAATTCTGTATTATCCTCTAAAGTAATGAATCCATGAGCAAACCCCTGAGGAATAAAAAGCATTAGAAAATTTTTAGCTGAAAGTTCAAATCCTTCCCATTGACTAAAAGTAGATGATTCTTTTCTTAAATCCACCACTACATCAAAAACTTTTCCTTGAGTTACTCGCACTAATTTAGTTTGAGTAAAGGGTGGTTTTTGAAAATGCAATCCCCTTAATACTCCTTTCTTTTTTGAAAATGAATGATTATCTTGAACAAAATTGATATTTATTCCTTGCTGTTTAAATTTTTCTTGTGAATAACTTTCTAAAAAGAAACCTCTCCTATCTTGAAAAACTTGTGGTTTAACCAACCAAACATCTTTAAATTTTGTTTTAATAAATTGCATAAAAAATAATAATTATCGCCTTTTTTTATAAATCGGAAAACTTTTACATAAATTTATTACTTCTTTCTTGATTTGTCTTAATTTCTTTTCATTTTTAGGTTCTTCGCAAACAGCTTTAATCCATTGCGCAATCATTTTAATCTCTCTTTCCTTCATTCCTCTAGTAGTTACTGCAGGAACCCCAATTCTAATTCCACTAGGATCCATCGGTCCTCGTGGATCATTAGGAATCATGTTTTTATTTAATGAAATTCCTACTTTGTCTAAGGCTATCTGGGCTTCTTTTCCAGTTATCTGATAAGAACTAAAAACATCCACCAAAACCATATGATTATCCGTTTGACCAAACATTATTTTAAAACTGTGCTTTTTAAGTTCTTGCTCTAACACCTTCGCATTTTTAATTACTTGCCGAGCATAAGTTTTAAAAGAAGGTTTTAAAGCTTCTCCAAAAGCCACTGCCTTAGCTGCAATATTATTTTCATGTGGTCCACCTTGAAAACCAGGAAAAGTTGCTTTATCAATCGCTTCCGCATATTTATATTTGCATAAAATCATTCCCCCTCTCGGACCACGAAGAGTTTTATGAGTAGTAGTAGTAACAATATCAAAATAAGGCACTGGATTTGTAAGGGCTTTGCCTGCAATTAATCCAGCAATATGGGCCATATCAAACATAGTTATCGCTCCTACTTTTTTAGCAATAGAACGAAATTTAGCATAATTTAATTGTCGTGTATAAGCCGAAAATCCCGCTAAAATAAGCTTGGGTTTATACTTTAAAGCCATTCTTTCTAATTCTGCATAATCAATTAAACCGTTAGCTTGAGTTTTATAACGCACAAATTTGTATATTTGGGCTGAAAGAGTGACTGGATGACCATGCGTTAAATGCCCTCCATGAGCAAGATCCATTCCCAAAACTGTATCCCCTGGTTTCAAAACGGCCATATAAGCAATCATATTAGCTGGAGCTCCTGATAAAGGTTGCACATTTACGTGTTCAGCTCGAAAAAGTTTTTTAGCTCGTTGGATAGCTAATCTTTCCACTATATCAGTATATTTTTGCCCTCCATAATAACGACGGCTTGGATAACCCTCACTATACTTATTGGTAAAAACACTCCCCAAAGCTTCTAAAACAGCTTGGGAAACATAATTTTCACTCGCAATTAATTCCATCCCTTCTTGTTGCCGCCTCAATTCTCCTTGAATAGCTCTATAAACTAGACCATCCTGTTGCTTAATATTTTCCATAACGCGTATTTATGAATTAAAAAATTATTTATCTTTAAGATATTCCTTCAAAGCTTCATTCCAGTCTCTTAGAGGATTTAATTTTGTA
>CAZWWQ010000035.1:0-5651 GCA_964637685.1 uncultured Bdellovibrionales bacterium
AACAATATTATTTACAAGCCCTAATTTATCACAAAACAGATGAAGTGTCAATATAGTTTTTTTTAGTGAGGGTGGTATAATAGAAAAATAATTAGTACATATCTACGAACGTACCTATGGTCAAAAATACAGTTAATCAAGACATTAAACTCCCACCGCAAAATATAGAAGCCGAAATGTCTGTTTTGGGCTCTTTAATGTTGGATAAGGAAGCTATTATTAAAATTGCTAACTTAATTCGCTTAGGTGATTTTTATCGAGATGACCATAACCTCATTTATGAAGCTATTCTAGAACTTTATGAAAAAAATGAGCCCATTGATGTGCTTTCATTAGCCAACCGTTTAGAAGAAAAAAAACAATTAGAAAAAGTAGGTGGTTCTAGTTATTTAGCTAGTCTGGTTAATAGTGTTCCCTCTAGTTCTAATATTGTTCATTATGCTAAAGTAGTACAGAAAAAATCCACTTTGAGAAAATTGATTGAAGCCGCTAGTGAAATTTTAGAATTAGGTTATCAAGAAAGTGAAGATGTGGAAAAAATGTTAGACATAGCCGAACAGAAACTTTTTGCTGTCTCCCAGAAATACATTAAGCAAGATTTTATTCCCATTAAATCTATTTTGGAAGCTGCTTTTAATCGTATTGATGAATTACACAAAGGAGATCATTCATTGCGAGGTATTCCCAGTGGATTTCCTGATATGGATAAAGTGTTGGCTGGTTTTCAAAAATCTGATTTAGTTATTTTAGCCGCCAGACCATCTATTGGTAAAACTACTTTAGCCTTAGATTTGGCAAGGTCAGTGGCTAGTAAAGAAAAAATTCCCGTAGGCATATTCTCCTTGGAAATGTCTGCCGACCAATTAGTAGATAGAATGTTGGCGGCTGAATCTGGAGTAGACCTTTGGCGTTTAAGAACGGGGCGTTTAAAAACTAGCGATGGTGACGATGATTTTCAACGGATTGGAGAAGCTATGGGAATTTTGAGCGAAGCTCCTATTTATATTGAAGATACTGGTTCTGCCAATGTTATGGAAATGCGAACAATGGCCCGACGATTACAATCAGAGCATAATGTCGGTCTTATTATTATTGACTATCTACAATTAATGGAAGGTAGAAATGGCAGAGAGAGTCGTGTTAACGAAATTTCAGAAATTTCTCGAGCCTTGAAACAATTAGCTCGTGAAATTAATATTCCTGTTATTGCTCTTTCTCAATTATCTCGAGCCGTGGAAGCTAGGAGTCCTCAAATACCTAAATTAAGTGATCTACGAGAATCTGGTTCTATAGAGCAAGATGCTGATGTGGTGATGTTTCTTTATAGAGAAGACCGTGAAAAACCCGATACACCCAATAAGAATATTGTTGAAGTTCATATTGCTAAACATAGAAATGGACCAATTGGAAAATTTTCTCTTTATTTTAATGAAAATTCAACTACTTTCAAGTCCTTAGAAAATACTCAAGTAGAACAATAATTAGTCTAATTAAAAATATTTTAATGTATCCTCAATCCTTAAAAAAACTCATAGACCATTTTGCTTCTCTCCCTTCAATCGGTCCTAAAATGGCCGAACGTTTAGTGCTTTTTTTATTTAAACAGGATGAAAAGCACCTAGCTGATTTTGGTCAATCATTGGCAGAATTTAAATCTAATTTACGTTATTGTGAACAGTGTTTCAATATTAGTGAAGAAAATTTATGTACTATTTGTCAAGATAGATCACGAGATAAAAAAATCATTTGTGTAGTAGAAGAACCATTGGATATAATTGCTATTGAAAAAACTAAGAAATATAGAGGACTTTACCATGTTTTGGGAGGAACTTTAGGGATAATAAAAAATACAGAAAAACAAAACTTAAAATTAGATGAATTGAAAGAGCGTATTTTAAAAGAGGAGGTTCAAGAAGTAATTTTAGCTTTAAATCCTACTACTGAAGGAGATACTACTGCTTTATATATAGCTAAATTTCTCAAACCACTGACAGTAAAAGTCACTCGCTTAGCTAGAGGGCTCTCTACAGGTGGAGATATTGAATACGTCGATGAGATTACTCTCAGTTCAGCTATAATAAATCGCATTTAAAAAGTAATATAAAAAAGTATAATTTAAAAAACAGGAGCAATCCTGTTTTTTCTAGTTATACCTGATAATTGATTTTAGTAATAGCTACCTCTGTCATAATTTGTCTGTGTCCAAACTTGACCTTATATCTTTTTTTGGCTTTAAATTTTATACCAGTAACCTTTTTTTGCTGGCTAGTTTTTAAAAGTTTTCCTTCTACGCTAACATCCTTAAGGAAAGGCTTACCAACTTGAGATTTTTTTTCATCCCCTAAAAAAAGCACTTCGGAAAAAGTTATCTTATCCCCTTCTTCTCCTATTAATTTTTCAACTTTAATTTTATCACCAGTAGATACTTTATACTGTTTTCCTCCTGTTTTAATAATAGCTAACATATTTTTAATAAGTAAGGTAATTAATTTAACTCTTAACACTATATCTGATTTAAGGGAGCTTGTCAATTTATTGGACAATTCTTTAATTAAATATTATTATAGGGTTATGATTACATGGAAGAGAACTCTTTTTTTTTGGGTGCTAACAATTTCTTTTTTAATTACGGCACCCATTATTGTTTTACAGGCTAAAGGCTATCGTTTTGATATGAAGCGAGGAGTTTTTGTTTATAGTGGAGCCATAACTTTTAAAGCCAATCCCCAATCGGTTAATATAAAACTCAATCAAAAACAAACTTCTTCTCAGAAGCTTAATATGCTTAACAATTCTTATAGCTTAACTGATTTAATGCCTGGCTATTATAATATTCAAATTTCAGCTCCAGGATTTCAATCTTGGAAAAAACGGATAGCTATTCATAGCGGAATTGCTAGTGAGTTTTGGAATATTCTTTTAGTGAGAGACCATTACTCAGAAAGTCATTTTAATACACCTGGTGTTGATCGATTCTTTATTTCCCCTAAAAATAAATTTTTAGCTTATAATACTAGCTCTAATCAAGGATTAACTGTAAGAATTCTAGATATTAATTCTCAAAAAGAGACTGCTCAATTTAAATTTTTAGATTGGTTTTTTAATGGAAAAACAACCCAAGAAAATATTGAATGGTCACCTAATGAAAATTATCTTTCCATACCAGTTAAAAAAAAGTTACTGAAAAAAACTTCTGCCATTCAATCTAAAAACGA
The DNA here is from genome assembly GCA_964637685.1 of uncultured Bdellovibrionales bacterium. Classification (GTDB taxonomy): domain Bacteria; phylum Patescibacteriota; class Minisyncoccia; order Moranbacterales; family UBA2206; genus CAZWWQ01. Next base: position 3,216 of record CAZWWQ010000035.1, read on the forward strand.
AAGAGATTATTTTATTGTTGATTTAAAACAAAAAAATAGTTTTAACTTAGAAAAATTATTCCATAAAAAAGAAATATGTCATGTTCGTTGGGATCCTGTGGAAAAAAATTATTTATTTTTTTTAGTTAAAAATACCCTCTATAAGGCTAACATTCAAAAAGCTGATAGTTTAACTATCATAGCTAAACATGTTTCTAGTTATGATTTATCTAAAGCAGGAATTTATTATAGTCAAAATCCTAATAATTTAGTTTTTCGTATTGATCTAGATGGTAAATCCAATTTAATACAAATCACTAATAATTTTCCTGAAAATAAAGATCTAACTGTTAATAAATTAATAGTTTATGATGACTCAAGAATAGCTCTATTAACCAAAAATAAAAATCTATTTATTTACAATAAAACTAATTCCCATAATTATTTCAATAAAATAGGTACTAATATTAATTCTTTTCAATTTTCTAATGACGGTAAAAAATTACTTTTTTGGTCTGATAATGAAATAAATGTTTATTATTTACGAAATTGGAACGTACAACCAATACGTCATGAAAATGAAATACAAAACATTACTCGCTATGCTAATAAATTGAGTAACGTCCAATGGTTTAAAGATTATGAGCACATAATTTTTAGTATTGGTTCTCAGTTAAAAATTATTGAATTAGATCCTCGTGATCATTTGAATAGTTTTGATATGTTAACTACAAAGACTAAAAATCCTTTTGTTATTTATAATGGTTATCTAAATAAATTATATTTTATGGATACCAATAATAATATCAACAATCTTTATTTTATTATCTTTCCTGAAAAAACTACTCTTTTTAGAATACCTGGATTAGGTGGTTAAATAAAAAAATAAAGTCCAAAAAAAACTCATCGTCAGAGAGCGGATGAGTTTTTAATTTTACTTCTTATTTATTTGAAATTATTCTTCCAATTTCCAATCCCTTGTTAAATTTATTTTAAAAGTTTTTGTAGTTTTGTTTCTATGAATGATAGTAATTTGACCAGAGATATCTTCTAAGCCAGCCTCCTTTTGAATAAGTAACTGATAGTTATTATCAGTAATAGTATCTGGTAAATTATATTTAAGTTCTACGGTTCTTGATTGTCCTAAAGGAACTTCCACTAAAGAACCAAAATACTTTTTTCCTAAAGAGTTTTTATATTGAATGTCCTTCAGGCCAGTAGAAGTTACCAACCAAGATTGATTAGGGGTGTAAACACGCAAATAAGTTAAATAATTTTTAGTCATCCAATCCTCAGTTTTTCCTTTATGCAAATAAGTTATTTTTAGAGTAGATTGTGGCGTTTTTCCACTTAAATCAACGGCATAATTAAAACTACGTTTAATATAGTAATCACTTTTAAAAGAACCCAGATTAGCATCAACTAGCATTAAATAATCTCCTGTCCAATTTTGGTTAACCTCTCCTGACCAATTAGCTGAAACAGCTTGTTGTTCTAATTTTTTATCCTTAAAATAAAATTGAATATCCTTTTGATTTAAATCTTGCAGAATTATTTTAGCTAAGGCTAATTTTTTTGAATTACTTAAAATCCTAATTTTTTTCAAAATAGCTTTAGCTAGAATATTCATTACTGATTTTCTATCTCCTTTTTTAATTCCTTGCTGGATATAACCTTTCTCTACTTGATATTCTAAATTGAGAATAGCATTTTCTGAGTTATAAACACCTGGATAGCTAGTTAATTTAATAGGACCAGTAACTTTTAAAAGTGACGCTAAAACATGCGTATTGATAGCTATAACACCAACGAATTTTTCCTGTCCTTTCCCTAAGTGATAAAAATAATCAGCCTTTTGAGCATTAGTAGGAAAGTCTGGTGACCAATTAGAGTCACGCAATTTCCAATCATTAATATGTAAGGTTTTTTCCATTGGATAAGGAGGTTTAATAATTGATGGAATTCGACCATCAAAATTAGAAAGATCGTGTACAGAAAATTCTTTTATTTGACCATTTTTAATTTTAAGAATACCAAATGATCCAATATATCCTCCTCCAGGACGTAATTCCATATCATTTTGAAAAAGTAAAAGAAAAGCTTTTTCTTGATTGTCCTTCCTTAAAAAATATTCTCCAAAATAAGCTAAAGATTTAAACTGAGCTTTTTGTATCATTTCTAAAGGGAGGTAATCCAGTGTATTTGTAATAGTTTTCAATGGTTGATTTTTAAATTGTAGGAAAAACCAAAAACTCACTAAAAAAATTACCGATAATAACCAAAAAATAACCCAAAATTTTCTTGAATATTGTTTTGTCATATTATTTATTCTCCTTTTAATAAACTATTTAATTTAGCTTTTACCTCTTCTGGTGTAGCTTCACGAGTAATTTCAGTTTTTTTTGGCTTTTTCATTTCTACCGATATTTTTTTATTGGCTGTATCTTTTGAAAACGA
>CAZWWQ010000036.1:0-2997 GCA_964637685.1 uncultured Bdellovibrionales bacterium
TTAATTCCAGATATTCTATGTATTCCATTTTTCTTAGATAGTTCTTTTTTAGAATTTAAAATACTATTAATTGGTTGCTTATTTTTTCTCACCCAAGAATTAGTGGACTGTTTTGTAGTTTCTTGAAAAAAAGCTGGCTTATTCATTGGTTTTTTAACTTTTTCGGTTATTGTTTGTTTGAATTCCTTTTGTTTGGGTTCATCTTTTGAATTTACTTTTTTTTCTAATTGAAAAATATCTTGAGGTAAATCTTTTTTAGATTTTCCTGTTTGTATTGGTTTTAAATGGCTAACTCTTGTTTTTACTATTTCTGTTTTAAATTTTGGAAAAATAATTTGTTTTAAATTAGTATTTATTTTTAGTAATTCATTCTCATCATAAGCTTTCAATAAATAACTCAATTTTTGTTGCTCGCTATAATTTAAAGCTTGAGCATTCTCATTGCGAAATAAATAATTTCCTCTAACTAAAGAACTGTGATGTTTGTGTCCTGTATTAAAAACATAATCAGCTAACCAATTTTTAAGAGAAGGTCTCACTGGCTGAGGAAAATTTTCTAATTTTATATGGTTACTTGTTATAATTTGTTCCTTCAATTCTGGATATTTTTTTAGCGCTTTTTGAAAGTTAATCTCCTCTCTTTGGGCTTGTTGTTGTTTCTCCAATGAATCATCATTAATAATTTTTCGGATAATTATTTGAGCTATTTCTTGAGCTTTATTTAAAATTATTTCCATTTCCTCACTTAGCTTCTGGGAAAAATCTTCTAATTTTACTTCTCCAAAATAATAGCTTCTAATTATTCTAGCAATACTGGCCATTTGTAAAAGACTTAGTTGATATTCTTTGCCTATTTGTTGAATTTTTTGAGCTGTTTTCTCATCAGCTAATTTATCTTTTATAATCTCATCTAGTTGTAAAAACCTATCATGAGTAGTAATAAATTGTTCTTTTGTTTCTTTATCTGGATTTTTAGTAACCGAAACCAGCATTGGTAATGTATAAGCTAATAACTGAAAATCTTTATTAAAATTATTAAATCTTTTATTAAACATAACACTATCTCTATTTAAATTAATTTAAGCTATAATAGCACTAGCATTGTCTCCATTCATACGTTTCAAAGCTTCTATTTGCGCCGATCTTTGAAGATTGTTAAAAGCCCCTGTAGCCTCTGTGAAGACAACCTCATTTTTAAATTGTTTCGCTAAATCTTTTTGTTTTACCCATTCTTCAGCCGTTAATTTTCCGTACTCACTTCTTGCTACATCAGCTAAATTATTCCAATCGTCTCTTCTAGTAGGATCATCTGTCGCTTTATTATTATTATTGTCTAACTTATACTGTAAAGTAATATCCATTCTTTTTTCTGAGGTTTTATCTAAAATAGCGTTCCTTATTTGTATATTTTTTGTTTTACCCATAACCTTATTTAAAGTATCCCCATCTAATTTACCATCTTCCGCTAAGCGATAAGCAGCGGCAATATCCCCATTGCCTGCTCGTTTTTCTAATTCACTTCCCTCAATTCCATTTTTCTTCAATTCTGCTGCTCGCTGTTTCATATTTTGTTCTTCTGCTCCTAGCACTCCTAATTTAGAAGCAATTTTAGCCTCTCTTTGGGCTTGTCCCACTGAGCCTAGTGGACCTGATGACTTAAATTGTTCCCATTTTTGTTTTGCACCACCAGTTACTCCTGATTTTTTAGCTACCCAAGAAGTCACTGGCCTTACTCCACCCAAATTTTTTCCTGACCATTTCGCGAATTTCTTTCCTTGTCCTGTCACCGCTCCGGCTCCTGCTATTGATAAAGACTGAGCAAACCCTAGACCAACCCAAAGTATAATAATCGGAATAGAAAAAATACTTATAGCTGATACTAAACCAACTTGCATTGTTTGACTTCCAGCAACTTTTTGTATATTAGCTTGTGTAATGCTTATACTTATATTTGTTAATATAGAAACAGCTACATAAATCATAAAAATCATAATAGGGCCAAAGAAAGCGTACTTAAAAAGATTGTCCCACCAAGAACCCACTTTTCCTGATAAAGCAGGAATAATAGAACCAGTAAAGGCCACTGGAGAGAAAATAATTAGTATCGCCAATACTATTGTTCTAATAACAAAAAGCATTGCAATTACTAAAAAAGTTATAGCCAAAATAAAAACAAAAACAACAGCACTCAAAATATACAATAAACCAGGATCTCCTGATGGATGAATTATGTTTTTTAAAGCTCCATGATTAGCAATATCAACAAAAGAACCTGGCCCTCCCCCTAGATTATTAAAGATTTGATACATTAAAACATTAGAAAAATCAATAATAAAACGAGTAATAGGATAACTAAAATTAACCAATAATGCCATTAAAACTAATTTTAAAAGAATATTTTTATAACTGTATTTATCTATTTGAAAAATAGTGGCAAAAGCTGAAAAAAGCAATACTAAAATAAAAGCTATATTTAAAGTATCTCGTACTAAAGCCCAAGCCTGATAAATAGCCTTATTATTTAAAATAGCTAACATATTTTTTGGATCCATAATCCAACCAAAAATAGTTGCTGCTAAAGAAAGTAATAATCCTATAAAACGCAACAATAGAAGGAAAGTGCAGTCAACAGGATGCCTTATCCAACTACAAGAATCATCTTCTGTAGAATTATTAAGTGCCTTTTCATATTCTGCCATTTCTTCAACACTAAAATTAACCGTTTCTAAAATCCCTTTCGCATTACTATACAAATAACCCCCATAACCACCACAATGATTTGCACAATCATTTTTTGAGCTAGACATCGTAGGTTTAGTTTTACCAACTACTTCACCAACTAAACCATACGATGTTATGCAAGAACAAGTATTGGGTGTATTAGCCTGCACCTTTTCCACTTTCAACAACCCAAAACCAGCCATAATTATAACAACAAAAAATGCCAAAACTAATTTTTTTGAAATAATGTTTATTCTCATCTTTCTTTTAAAAATA
>CAZWWQ010000036.1:3097-5547 GCA_964637685.1 uncultured Bdellovibrionales bacterium
TGCCAAAACTAATTTTTTTGAAATAATGTTTATTCTCATCTTTCTTTTAAAAATAGGACTATAAAACTTAAAAAATATTATTTAAATCTAGTAAATCTAGTAAATCTAGCTCCAGGACCATTATTTTCAATAGCTTTCTTTATTTCTTTTTTAACTTTATTTTTAACCTTATTAATTTGACGATCAACTGCTTTTTTAACAGAACTGAATCCTTGCTGAATAGATTGGGTAATCACTTGTGAAACTAAAGAACTAATCACCTCTCCTGGATGAGTAGCTGAAGCTAAAGCCATATTGCCAATATTTTGCACATTAGCAATATTAGTTTTAATTAAAGAACCAGGATTAGTAATGGAACTATCTGCACCATTTTCGCCAGAACCTCTAAAACCTTGGTAAGCAATCGCTTTGGCTTGTTGAACTGATTTTTCTTCCTTTAATTTTTTTTGATATGCATCTTGAGCAGCTAAATTAAAAGCCCAGGGGTTATTCACTCCCGAAAGATAAAGGCTCATATTTTTAAAATTTCCTGAATCAAACATTTGATTAGGGTTACCCTCATAAGTAGGCTTCGGTATTGCTTTATTACTAGAAGCATCCGCCTTAGCCAAAGCATTCTGTTTTAACTCAGCCATATAATTTCCGTTGCCAGCGAATCCTTCTGAGGTATAACCAGTTAAACTTCCTCTGCCCGCTGTCATTTGACTCAAATAATCATTCATATAAACTTGTGTCGCAGCTATTGGTTGATCTACTAAATAATTCTGCCAATTAGTAATAAAGGATGGGGAACTACCATTACTCCCTCCTACTAAACTATCTATTTGACTATTAAGACTAGAAACTGCCGTTTTCTTTAACATCCCTAAAATCATTCCATTAATTTCATGCTTAATAACTTCTAGCATTTCCTTAAAAGAAGCAGCTGCAAAAGCCGTCCAAGCATTAGCTTTAGGTACTTGAACAGGAGAAAAAGATAAAATAGCTAAAAACATTATTAACAAACAGGTGCTAACCAATTTTTGTTTTAATCCTATTTTTTTTTCCTTAAACATAAAAAAATATCCGAGCATAAAAAATATTACTTCTTCGTAGAAGAATTTTCTATCAATGCTTTTATTAAAGTATTATCTTTGGTATTAATACCTTAATCTTTAAGTTTATCTTTAATATCTTCATCGTAATTAATATCGTATTCAGAAAACTTAACTTGCACATCTTGAGAAAAAGAAATTAAATTTTCCGCTAAACCACTCATACGAGAAAAATTAGCGATATCAGTTAATGGATCATCAGTTGACTTAATATATTTTTCCATATTCTGAGTATATTCAGCAAACTGTAACGCTTTCAAATCAATATCCACCAATTCTTTAGGCACTTTTAAGTCCTTTAATTGAGCTAACATTTTTTCACCACTTTGACTAATATCTTTAATAGGCTGGATATTTCTAGTGGCTAAAGCATTTGCTATTTTTTTAACAATTTGAGAAGTTATAGAAGCCATACTAGAAGAATTAGTTACTGGCTCTGGAGAATTACTAGATAAAATATAAAAAACGGCTGTAATATAGTCGATGAAAGCTTCCTTCTTTTTTTGTTTAATTTCAGATTTACTTAAATGAGAGTAATCTTCTTTTTTAATTTTGATATCTTTTTTGCTAATTTCACTAGTCAGTACTTCCTCGTCATTATTGTTGTCTAACGATTGATTCACTAATTCTTTTATTTGTTGTAAAGAGACATCTTTATTGGCACCATTTTTTTCTTTAGATAATTGAGAAATTTTTTTAGCTAACTCTTGAGTTAAATTATTTTTATCTTGTTTCTGCTCTCTGGTAGTATTTACTACTTCTTTAACTATTATCGCCTTCTTGTCTGGCTTAGTTAATTTATCATTAGGCGCTGGTTTTAATGGATCATAACCAGACATTACCTCTGTTCCATCTGAATATCCATCTCCATCCGTATCTGGATTATTAATATCTGTTCCGTATAATTTTTCTTCTGCATTAGTTAAACCATCTTGATCAGAATCAAGAATAATATTGCTAGTATCAGCTCTTTCTTTAGCTGATACAAAGAAAACAAAGCTTGTAACAATTAAAATAACTAGCACCGCGAGAACACTTTTTACATTTTTTATTTTCATTAGAATTTAAATTAAGCTACTTTTAAACTTACTAAAATTATACCACAAAAAAGAAAAAAGTGTTAATAGTAAAATAACAACTGCATTTGCTCAAAATAATTAATCTTGTTAAGCTTATTTATATGCAGAAAATAACTACTTTTATCAAAAATGGTTTAGAAAAAAAAGTTAGTCTTATTCATTGGGTAACCGTTTTTTTAATAATTATTTTTTTTCGTGTTTTCATTGAATTTTTTTTAGCTTTTTCCACTCACTTATTTTTGAAATCTCTTATTGTTGAATATTTACATAATTTATT
>CAZWWQ010000037.1:0-5434 GCA_964637685.1 uncultured Bdellovibrionales bacterium
GACTTTGATCAAGTTATTATTAATTGGATAATTGATGAATTTAAAAAACAAGAGGGAATTGATTTAAGTAATGATTCATCTGCTCTACAAAGAGTGAAAGAAGCAGCTGAAAAAGCTAAGATTGAACTTTCAACAGCTCAAGAAACAGAAATTAATCAGCCATTCATTACTACTGATGCTACTGGACCAAAACATTTAGTAATGAAACTTACTCGCGCCAAGATGGAAGATTTAGTAGGTGATTTAGTTAAAAAAACATTAGAACCAACTAAAAAATCACTAAAGGATGCTAAATTAGAAGCTAAAGATATTAATGAAGTAATTTTAGTAGGTGGAATGACAAGAATGCCTTTAGTAAATAAAATAGTAGAGGAATTTTTTGGTAAGAAACCAAATCTAAGTGTTAATCCAGATGAAGTAGTAGCTATGGGTGCGGCTATTCAAGGAGGTGTTTTACAGGGAGATGTTAAAGACGTTCTTTTGTTAGATGTTACTCCTCTTACCTTAGGTATTGAAACAATGGGAGGTGTGCGAACTCCTTTAATTGAAAGAAATGTGACTATTCCAGCATCAAAATCACAAATATTCTCTACGGCTGCTGATAATCAACCTTCGGTAGAAATTCATGTTTTGCAAGGTGAGCGTGAAATGGCTGCAGATAATAAGACATTAGGACGGTTTATTTTAGATGGAATTCCACCAGCTCCACGAGGAATACCACAAATTGAAGTGTCTTTTGATATTGATGCCAATGGAATTTTAAGTGTTAAAGCAAAAGATAAAGCAACTGGTAAAGAGCAATCAATTCGTATTGAAGCTTCAACAGGCCTTTCTAAGGAAGAAATTGAAAAAATGAAAAAAGATGCTGAAGCTCATGCTGATGAAGACAAAAAGAAAAAAGAAATGGTAGAAACTAAAAATATGGCGGATACGTTGATATTTACAACAGAAAAATCTTTAAAAGAAGCAGGGGATAAGATAACAGCAGAAGAAAAGAAGCCAGTAGAAGAAAAGATTGCGAACCTCAAAAATATTTTAAAAGAAAGTGAGTCCGCCTCGGGCGGAAAGCTTGAAGAAATCAAAAAAGCTTCTGAGGAGCTTTCTCAAGTAGCTCAGAAAATTGGAGAAAAACTTTACAAAGCTTCAGCTGAAGCTCAAGAAGCAGAAAAAAAGAAAGCTACTTCAACTAAGGCGGAAACAAGCGATAAGAGTAAAAAGGCAGACACAGAAGAAAAAGTAAAAGATGCAGAAACAAAAGAAGAGAAGAAATAAACAGGAAGGATTAAAATAAGAGTCAAAAAAAAGACGGATACTAGTATCCGTCTTTTTTAATGAAATAAAAATGACAAAAGAGAAAAAACTTGCTAAGCTGGAAATGTAACTCTAAACTAGTTCTTTTGTTTAGTACATAGTATATTTAGAATAATCTTATTGTCAAAGGAGGGGCTAAAATGAGCGCTAAAAATGGTATTAATCAAATTACTAAGCATCATATTTTACCCAGAAGTCGGGGCGGAAACGGTAATAGTGATAATATTTTAAAAATTACTAGACGTTTTCATGAGACCTGGCATATTGTTTTCGGCAATATGACGCCCGAAGAGGCTATTAAATTTATTGAAATAATCTTTTGGGGAACGGGAGGAAAAAAAAGAAAGAAAATTTGGAAAGTTGAAGATCTTTATAATCTTCAATTAAGATTACAAAAAGAGAGAAAAAAATAAATAAAGTTGATGTTAAACTAGCTTTTGAGCGAAGTCTTGACTTCGCTCATTTATTTTTTATTAGCACTCCAATAAAAGGATTGCTAATTTTTTAAAAAGATGCTAGAATCTTGGAGTAGAAAATTATTAAAATCAGTTTTTAAATTAAAAATATGTCAGAAGATTATTACAAAATATTAGGAGTTTCTAAAGATGCTTCTTATGATGAAATTAAAAAAGCTTATCGTAAATTAGCCCATAAATATCATCCAGATAAAGCTAATGGAGATGAAAGTAAATTTAAAGAAATTAATGAAGCTTATCAAACTTTAAGTGATAAATCTAAAAGAGCTCAATATGATCAATTTGGGCAAAATTTTTCTGGTGCAAATGGTGGAGCTGGGGGTTTTTCTGGTTTTTCTAATCAAGATGGGTGGGATTTTACTCAAGCAGGAGGAGCTAATTTTGGAGGGGTGGATTTTGAAGATATTTTTTCTAATATTTTTGGTGGTGGAGGACAGAGAGGAAGATCGCCAGAAAAAAGAGGTCAAGATATTCAAGTTGATTTAGAAATTACTTTTGAAGAAATGGTAAAAGGGATTCAAAAAAAGATAAAATTATACAAAGGGGTAACATGTGATCGTTGTGCTGGTACAGGAGGAGAAAGAGGGGCAGAAATTAAAACTTGCCCTACTTGTCACGGTTCAGGTCAAGTACAGAAAACAACTCGTAGCATTTTAGGTTCTTTTTCTCAAGTGGGAATTTGTCCAGAATGTCAAGGAAAAGGAAAAGTTTATGAAAAGAAATGCTCTCAGTGTGGCGGGGATGGAAGAATTAAAAAAGAACAAGAAATAATTATTGATGTTCCAGCGGGAATTGCTAACGGTCAAACTATATCTATTCAAGGAGCTGGAGAGGCTGGAGAAAATAATGCTTCAGCGGGAGATCTTTATGTATTAATTCACGTTTTGCCACATAAAAAATTTAGTCGAAAAGGACAAGATGTATTAACTACGGAAGAAATTAATTTTTCCCTAGCAGCTTTAGGGGGAGAAATTAAAATTGAAACTGTAGAAGGAGATCTAATTTTAAAAATTCCTGCTGGTACTCAATCAGGAGAAGTTTTTCGTATTCGCAATAAAGGAATAACGGAACTACAAGGAAGAGGAAGAGGAAATCATATGGTTAAAATTATAGTTAAAACTCCTCATAAGCTTTCACGTAAACAAAAAAAAATAATAGAGGAATTAAAAGAAACAGGAATATAAAATTTTACAAATCGTTATTTTTATTTTAGTATAAAAATATTAGGCATTAATTTTTTTAATAAGTCTAAGTAAAATTTTAAGTAAAAATAAAAATGAATTTTAATGTAATTTTTTCTCAAATGGGTTTTTCAGCTAGTGGAATGCAGGATCTGATTTTTTTAATGATAATCGTTTTGGGTAGTTTTATTTTTGGTAGTGTAATAGGACGTTTTCGTTTAATTTCTATTTTAATTAATAGTTATGTGGCGTTGGCTATTTTGAAAGCGGTTCCACAAGGCTTTCTAACTACTTATACAAATTCTTTAATTTTCTTTTTTGCTCTCTTTATTGTCTTAATTTTAGCGGGTAAAAAACTTTTTGAAATTCGTATTTATGGTTCTGGATCAGGTTTTTTATGGCGTGTATTTGTTGTCAGTTTTTTAGAAATAATGTTTTTAACAAGTATTGTTTTAACTATTGTTCCTAAAAAAGTAGCTTTAGTATATGTTTCTAGAAATGTCTATCAGCTGATAGCTTCTCCTAATGCTTACTTTCTATGGTTAATAATGCCACTAGTTGGATTATTTTTTGTACGTAAAAAATTAAGTCGTTAAAAATTATTTTATTAGTCTTCTATTGACTAATAAAATAAAAATATTATAATGATAAAGTTGTTGTAGTTTTGTTCTTATAAGTTTAAGCGCCGTTAGCTCAGCCTGGTAGAGCAGTTGCCTTTTAAGCAAACGGTCGGAGGTTCGAATCCTCCACGGCGCACAAAAATAAAGTTCGTCTGTTTTTGATGGACTTTTTTTATTTTCTAAATTTTTGTTTTTAAAATAGTTGTGCTATAATTATTTTATGAAAAAGATAATGTCAGTAGGATTTTTAATTGGGATAGTACTAGTTTTAACTAGCTGTTCTTTTTCGTCTGTAAATAAAGACAATTCTAGTCAGAGTAAGTTTTTATTTTCTAAAAATATTTGGAAATCTATAGATGGAGGAAAAACTTGGCAAGTGAAAAATAAGGGAGTTGGAAAAGCTGGTACTACTAGTAGTGATGTTTTAAGTATTGTTATTAATCCTTATGATAATCAAAATATTTTTGTAGGGTTAAGACAGGGAGGTATTATGGAAAGTAAGGATGGTGGGGAGAGTTGGCAGTTCATTAATTTTCATTTAGCTAAAGTTTATGGGTTGGTTTTAGATCCAAATAACCCTAGAATAATTTATGCTAGTGGTGTTTTTCAAGGAAGAGGTAAGATATTTAAGTCGGATGACAAAGGAAAAAAGTGGCAAGAAATTTATACTAGTCCTTCGTTAGGTCCCTTGATTATTTCTTTGATGATTGATCCTCATAATGCAAAAGTTATTTATGCAACGAATAGTATCAATGAAATATTTAAGTCTATTGATGGTGGTGTTTCTTGGAAAAATATTTATCTAGCTAAAGCTCCAATTATTAGAATGGCTATAGATGCGAAAGATAGTCAATTAGTTTATGCTATAACTAATTCTGGAGTAGCTTATCGTTCTAAAAATGGTGGAGGTAATTTTGAAGAATTAAATGGGAATATTAATCAATCATTAAACAACGGTAATTATATATTTAATGATTTAAAAATTAGTAAAATTCACTCACACGAAGTATATCTAGCTGGTAGGGGAGGAATTATCCGAAGTAATGATGCAGGAGAGCATTGGCAAAAAGTTGTAACTTTAAATAATCCAGAAAGATTTCCGGTAAATGCTCTAGCGGTTAATCCTAAAAATGATAATGATTTGATCTATGGAGCCGCACAAGCGACTTATCAGTCTAATGATGGCGGTTCAACTTGGGTTACTTTTCAATTCAATACCAAAATGTTAGTACGAACCCTAGTTTATGATCCGATTAATCCAGAGGTTATTTATTTGGGTTTTACTAAAAAGTAAAATAATTTAATAAATTCAATAAAATGGTGGAAAAAATAATTAACCAAAAAAAAGACAATTTTGATAAGACATTAGATTATCTTAAAGAAGAACTAAAAAAAATAAGAACTGGAAGAGCAAGTACTACTTTAGTAGAAAATTTTTCAGTGGATTATTATGGATCTTCTTCTCCATTGAAACAAGTAGCTAGTATTACTGTTTCTGATGCTCAAACAATTACAATTACTCCTTGGAGTCGCGATAATTTAGTTAATATAGAAAAGGCCGTAAGAGAATCTCAGCTAAATTTAAATCCTATCAATGATGGGAAAGTAATTCGGATTAATATCCCGCCATTAAATGAAGAGCGTCTTCGAGAATTAGTAAAGTTGCTTAATCAAAAAACAGAAGAAGCTCGGGTAGGAGTACGAAAAATTAGAGAAGTTATTTGGGATGAGATACAGAGTTTAGAAAAAAAAGGAGAAATTTCTGATGATGATAAATTTTCCGGTAAAGGTTGATTACAAAAAATGGTAGATGAGTACAATAATAAAATAGAGGAAATACGTAGGA
>CAZWWQ010000038.1:0-5334 GCA_964637685.1 uncultured Bdellovibrionales bacterium
GATTTTGATACAGTAATTAATGCAAATTTAAAATCAACTTTTATTGGGTGTAGAGATGCTTTAAAAGCTATGAGTAAAAAGAAATTTGGTGCAGTTGTTAATATCTCCTCAATAGTTGGTGAGATGGGGAATGTGGGTCAGACTAATTACAGTGCTTCTAAAGGTGGGATTAACACTATGACTAAAGCTTTTGCAAAAGAAGCAGCACCAAGGGCAATTAGATTTAATGCTGTAACTCCTGGATTTATTAGAACAGATATGACAGATGGATTAAAACAAGAAGTAAAAGATGAATATACAAAAAATATTCCATTAGGTAGATTTGGGGAAGCTAGTGAAGTAGCACAAGCAGTTGCATTTCTTTTAAGTGATGGTGCGACATACATTACGGGGGAAATTTTAAAAGTAAATGGTGGACTTTATACATAATTTTAAAATTTATATGGTATAATAACACTACATTAATACAAAAAGGAAATAAATATTTTGTTTTAACTAAGAATAATGGAAAGGAAAAATTAAAATTAGTGAAAGTAGGAATAAAGGGAGACAATAATCAAATTGAAATAACGGATGGTTTAAAAAAAACAGATAAAGTTATCCAATTAAATAATAAAAAATAGATAAGCTATATGTTAAAACGTATGTTACAAAATAATTTAAAAAATTCAAAAACCGGAGAAATAAAGGCTAATCCATCAAAGAGAAAATCATTGCTAGTACTAACTTTAGTGGGTTTTATAGTTGCAGGATTGGTGATAGGAGTTTATTTATGGAAAGCGAACGAGAGAATTTATGTTGAAAAGTCCTATATTAAAGCTTCAAAAATTGTTTTAGCTTCGGCTACAGGAGGAATACTCAATCAACTTTTAGTTCATTCTGGTGATAGAGTTGTTCAAAATCAGATAATAGCTCAAGTGGGTAATAATTTAGTAAGAGCTAAAAAGAGCGGTATCATTATTAATACGCAAGATAAATTAGGAGAATATTTTACTCCTGGAATGGCTGTTGCCAGTATGATTATTCCTGATGACTTGAGAGTGTATGCACAAGTAGAAGAAGATAAAGGATTAAAAGAAATAAAAATTGGACAACCAGTTATTTTTACGGTAGATGCCTTTGGTAGTCAGAAATTCGTTGGTATTGTAGATGAAATAAGTTCAACGGCTCGGACAACTGATGTAGTTTTTAATATTTCTGATAAACGAGAAAATAAGGAATACAATGTTAAAATTCGTTTTAATACTACCCAGTATTCAGAGATTAAAAATGGAATGTCAGCTAAGGTATGGATTTATCGAAAATAATTTTAAGCTAGATAAATTATAATGGAAAGAAAAAAAGAAAAAAATAATTTACGTTGGTGGATTTTAATTACTGTTATCGTAGGAACTTTTTTAGGAAGGTTAGATCAAATGGTGGTTAATTTAGCTTTGCCTAAAATAATTTCTGATTTTGGTATTACCGTTTCGGCGGCTGGATGGATTGCTACTGCTTATATTTTAGCTAACGCTATCTTTGTGCCTATTTGGGGAAAACTAGGAGACACTTTAGGACAAAAGAAAATTTATCTAGTAGGTTTTTCCTTGTTTATTTTTGGTTCCACTCTAGCTGGTATGGCTTGGAATTTAACTTCTATGATAATTTTTCGGATTATTCAGGCGATAGCTGGTTCAGCTGATTATCCAACTGCTATGGCAATTATTGCTTTAACTTTTCGTTCATCTAAAGAAAGGGCGCAAGCCTTAGGCCTTTGGTCAGCCTCATTTGCTAGTGCTGCTGTGTTTAGCCCGATTATTGGAGGGCCACTGATTGATAATTTTGGTTGGCGCTCTGTTTTTTTTATGAATATTCCAGTAGGAATAGTTGGAATATTAATGGCTATGACTTTTATTAAAGAATCTCCTCAAGTGAAATATGTTACTAATTTTGATTGGTGGGGATCAATTATTTTAGGTATCTCACTAACTTCTTTTGTTTTAGTTTTAGACAAAGGACTAAGTTGGGGATGGACATCGCTAGCTAGTGTTAGTTGTTATTTACTAACTTTAATAGCAGGATTTATTTTTATTAAGATTGAAAATAAAAGCAATGATCCTATTGTTGATTTGAGTTTTTTTAAAAATCCTACTTTTACAGCAGTTATTATTAATACTTCTATTGTTTTTATGTCTTTAATGGGGGCTATATTTTTAATTCCTATCTTTGCGGAAACTTATTTGGGTTATGATGCTACTAAAACAGGTTTTCTTTTTGTACCGATGGCCTTTATGATGATGATAGCCGCTCCGTTAGGAGGAAGCTTAACAGGAAAAATTAAAGCTCGTTATGTGGTGGGGACATCAACTGTAGTAGCAGGAATAGGACTATATTTTTTCTCTTTTCTTGATCCACGTTCATCTGCTTGGGCGATTATTATTCCTCTATCTATTATGGCTTTTGGCTTGGGTTTTGGAATGGCACAAAGAACCAATATAGTAGCTTCTTCAGTACCAGAAAAAGAGGTTGGTGGTGCTTCTTCAGTGCTAGCTTTAACCAGAAATATTGCTGGAGCTTTTGGTATCGCTGTTTTTAGTACTATTCTACAAAATTCTCAAAATAGTAGTATTCTTAAGATTTCTCAAAATAGTTTTATTCAAATTAAAAGTCCAATAAATCTAAAGGAGTACATTGCTTTAATGTCTCTTAAAGCTCAGATAATGTCGTATGATAAAGTTTTTATTATTGCTTCTGTGATTGCTTTTCTAGGAACATTAACTGTTTATTGGATAAGAGAAAAAGAGGAAGTGAAAGTTGGAGTTAATTAAAAAAGCTAAAAACGAATAGACAAAATAAACTCCATCTAGGCAAGTGGAGTTTTAAATAATTCAAGTTATCAATTAGTAAAATTTATTCTTTAAAAACAATAAACTTATAGCCAATAAAATTCCATGCTAAACCCACGATAGAACCAACAGCTGCTCCAATTAATCCCCATTGATCATAATTCATACCAACTAAAGGATGAATACCTTTGAAAACAAGAGAGGCCACCACTACGTTAATAACAAAACCGACAATACTCACAATAAAAAATTGAATAAATTCAGATTGGTTATCCTTAGTTTTATCAAAAGTCCAATATTTATTCCAAAAATAGCTGTTGACATTAGCCACTGTAAAAGAAGTAGCTTTGTAAAGAGAATAAAAGGTTATGGCAATGCCTAAAGTAAAAAAAGTATCAGTAGCTTCAAGATGTAAATAATTTCTTAATAAAACAGTTACAATAGCTAAAGTTCCGAAATCAACTAAAACATTCATAATACCAGTTACTCCAAATTTAGCTAGTTGCCAAATAACTCTTATTTTTTTACCAATAGCGTGAGCAATAAACAATCCTAGTGGGGTACCAATAAGAAAAAAAGGAATAATAGCTAATCTAAATTTAAAATAGAGGTCTGGTTTAGCCATTTTGAGGACAGGCATAAACATTAGACCAATAAGTAATCCAGACAAAACTCCTAACCAATAATCTTTTTTGAGCATAGCTTTAGTTTCTTCAGGTGTATTATTTTTCATAAAGATAAGCTAATAATTAATTAAAAGGAATTTTCTTCTCGATTCAAGTTAGATTTATTAAGTTCTTCTTTTAACTCTGCTAAATCTGGCTCCCACTCATCAACAAGATCAGTTGGCTGAGAATCAGAATTTTTTATATCAATCTCATCAGTATTTTTGTTGTCATTTTTTATTTCTTCAATAATAGTTGAACTAGATGAAAGACTAAAATCTTTTTTGTCTTTTTGCAATACATTTTCAATAGATGCCCAATCGGAATCTATATCTCGAGAAGTAACTAAAGTAACTTCATCGCCAGGCTCTACTTTGAAATAAGTAATAGAAGCTAAAAGAACTTTATAGGCTTTTCCTTCGGCAGCAATAAAATAATTACTATCGGCATCTAAACTGACAATACCAATAACCCGTTTTCTTTCTACGGGCCCAATTTGCTTATAAATAAAAGAACCTTCAGGAGTGATAGTTAGCTTCAGCATATCTCCTTCAACTAATTTTGATTTAGAAGCGTAATTAGCTGGGATAGGATATTGTTTAGAATCAGTACCTACCATTACTTGACCATCAAAAATTCCCTCAACTACAGTACCTCCCTCTGATGATTCATTTGTAAGTTTTTTTCTGCGACCTACTTTTTTCTTACCTTCTAATTGAAGTAACATAGCCTTAGCTCCTTGTAGAGTCTTTTCGGCTGTATAAATCATTTCCCTAAGAGATTGAATTTTTTCACTATTTTTATTGTTTTCTTCATTCATGGATGTTGATTCCGTTCAAGACGGATTTTATTTTTATTTTTTATATTTATATTACTTCTAAATTATATAATTATATTCATTCTTATGCAAGAGCTTTTGTCTTATGAATTAAAACCTCAAAAAGTTCTTTCTTTGCTGGCATTATAAAAGGTTAACTTTTTATATCGATAAACAAATAAAGAAAAAGTATTTTTTAAAATTAAAATCGGCTAATTATTTTTTAAAAATATTTATTATTATAAGTTTAATTTATTGTCAGTTAAAAAAGCTCAAGGGAAATTTTTTCCTTGAGCTTTGTATTTATTAAATTAAAATATTTAAATTTTTGTTAAAAAGAATGAGCAATAATTACAGGGTCTCCTATTTGAGACCAGCGGAAAAGTTTTTTTGCGTCTATACGAAGCAGTCTTACACATCCGTGAGAAGCCGGTTTTCCCGGCAAGCTTTGCTCATGTAAAAAATATCCAGTATTGGATAGATTTAATGAATAAGGCATAGGTGCACCAAAGCATTCTTGGCTGTGCGAAAAATAATTTTTAGCCTTCCAACGGATATAAAATAATCCAGTGGGAGTTTTATGGCTAATATTTTTTCCTGATGAAATTGGTCCCCAAAAAACTAAACTACCATATGCGTAAGCTCCAAAGTATTGATTATGAAGAAAAACACAAATAGATCTTGGTTTTTTTTGAAAAATCTTCATTTTCAGAGGTATTGGACAAAAAGAGGGAGGATGAGCGGAATTAATAGGAAGTAAAATATTTCTTCCTTCCTGTAAATGATAGGAATCAGTTCTGTTGATTCGCATAATAAGATCCCAATTTTTTCGTAAGGCAATTTTAGACAAAGTATCTCCTTTTTGAATTTTATAAAAATAAAATCCTTTAATGGGTTTAATATTTGCGTATCCAATATTGCAAATAAATAATATGAGGCAAAAAGTATTAAGCAAAATAAATAACTGATTTTTTCTCATTTTTCTCTCCTTTTATTCTTATTCAAGCATTAAATTATTAAAAAACAT
>CAZWWQ010000039.1:0-5142 GCA_964637685.1 uncultured Bdellovibrionales bacterium
ATACCAAAACAAGTGCCGCTTTTTTTTCGCAAAATTTCTGATTTCCATAGTTTAATTATAACACAAAAGAGCCTTGAAATCAAATAATTTCACCAAATATGATTTATTATTACCCTAAAAATTAGTTTAATTTTCTTCCTTCGGTGCTTCTTCTTCTTTTACTTCAATGGGTATTTCTATAATAAAAACAGAACCTAGATTTACACCTTTTGATTCTACCCAAATTTTACCATGTAAGGACTCTACCATTTTTTTACCAACATAAAGACCTAATCCTGTTCCTCCTGTATTAATTCTACTAATATCTTTTCCTCGAGAAAATTTAGCAAAAAGATGAGGAATCTCTTCTGCTGGTATACCAATACCAGTATCACTTACCCTGATTTGAATCTTATTTGCAACTTGTAAAAGAGTTACTTTTACCCACCCTTTAGGTGTATATTTTAGAGCATTATCCACTAAATTAGAAATGACTTCTCTAATTTTTTTCTTATCCGTTAAAATTTTAGGCAGTGGATTTTCAGGTAACTTTAATTCTATTTTTAAATGTTTTTCTTTAGCCCGAATAACAAAAGTATCCATTATTTCTTGACAAACATCTTCTAATTTAATTTTCTCAAATTTATATTCTATTCTTCCCGATTCAATACGAGAAATATTTAATAAATCCTCTACTAAACCTATTAATCGTTCATTACTCAAATAAACCTTATTTAATGTTTCTCGCACATCTTTACTAATTTCTCCGTATGATCCTTCTAACAATAAAGAAATAAATCCCTTAATCGCTGTTAGGGGTGTTCGTAATTGATGAGAAGCAATAGAAATAAACTCACTCTTAGCATTGTCTAATTTACGTAATTGATCATTAGCCACAGCCATACGATCTGCCATCATTTGCAATCGTTTATTATTGATACTCAATTCTTCTGTCGCTCGTTTAACTTCTTTCTCCATCTTTTGACTGAAGGTTTTTGTTTCTTTATATAGTAAAGAATTATCTAAAGCAATCGCAGCTTGAGCTCCAACAACTTTAAGTACTTTAAAATCTTCATCATTATACATATCACCCGATTCTTTTTTACCAATAGCAACCAAACCTATAATTTTACTTTTAACCTTTAGAGGAATTAATATTTCTACTCCTAATTTTAATAATATTTTTAAAGTTTTGTTATTTTTAAAATCTTTCTTGATATCTTCTATAATAATTAGTTGATTTTTTTTAACAAAAAATCTATCTAAATCTTTATCTCCACCAAATTTTTCTTGTTTAGAAACTTTAAAACCTTGGTTATAATTAACAATATACTGATGTAATTTCTTGTTATAAATCAAAATGCCAACAGCATTTGCATGAAAAGCTTCTACTAAAACCTCTGTAATAAATTCAAAAATACGTTTGATTTCTAAGGTAGAACGTAATCTATCAGAAAGTTTAGCAATGACCTCGCTACTATCATACAAAGAAGAAAAAAGATATTTGTTAGCAATATAGTAAAAATAATCTTTTATTATTGGATAAACAGAGATAGAACCCACTAAAATTATTAGATTAGTTTCTTGAACATATTGAGGAAAAAGATTACCTACTAAATATTCTATCCCTACATCAATTAATAATATTACTACTAGTGAAGATAGATAAACTGAATAACGCCGCATCACTATTTTAATGTCCATAAGATGATGTTTAACTACCGCATAAGCAAAAAAAATCGGAAACATAACCACTAAAACACTTCCGATTGGAGATATAAAACGATAGCCAAACATTAAAAGATAATTTGTTGATCCTCCTAAAAATCCAACAATTAATCCAATTAAAATATAAACTGTTTGTTGTCTTAATAAGGAATTTCCAGTTCTATATGCTTTAATTAATAAAAAAAAGGAATAGAAAAAAATAGGTACCCACACAGTTATTAAAAACAACCTGTATAACCAACCTATTTGTGGCCAATATGAAAATTGATTGATTTTTGACACACCAGCAACATAATAATCAGTAAAACTAAACAAAGCAAATATTATTGTTAAAACATAACACAAAATTATTAAATTTTTCTTTTTTTTGGCATAACCTAAAAAACTTAGCAACCAATGCAATTAAAAAATAGGAACAAAAGTTACTCCTAAATTTAGCATTCTTGACCAAAAAAGAGCTTGTATTTCATTTGATGAAAGAAGCCAAACTCCATAAAAAAAAGCCCAAAAGGATATAGCAAAAGAAAGAAGTGCTAGAGTTATATTTACAATTGATTTACGATTTTTCGAAAAAACAATATAACTAATCAATAAAGAAATAAAGGCTATTGAAAAATGAGCAATAATGTAAAAATTCATATTTAATTATCTCCAAAAATAAAAGAGTAAACAGGTATTTGAAAGCTTGTAGCTTTATTATACCTGCTTACTCTTATTAAGACAATACTTCTTACAAAAAAAGCATTGCCTTTGTAAAATCCAGTGCTTTACCAACCGACCCCCAAAAAGAGCCTTTTGGTTTACGAGCTACGGTCATGCGATTATGCCCCAGCTCGTCTTCCCAATCCATATTTTTTTCATGGACTAACCCAGCAAATCTTGCGATTTGTCCAGGTTCTTGATCAGATTTAAAATACATTCTCCAACCAGATGCCCACATAATAAAATCTAGAATGGGACCATCCATCAACATTTTTTCTTGCACTGTTGAAAAAATAGCAATGCCATTTTTCACAAGAAACCTACTGATGAATTTTAAAGTTAAGACACACTTTTTCGTTGGCACTGGACAAAACATGCCAACAAAAAGAAGCATGTGTGCCTGACCAACATTTGCTTCCTCAATCTTTTTAGGAATAAACTCAAAAGATTGAGAAACTTCAAGCTTTTTTGCATATCGTTGACCGCAGAACAAGCTTTTTTTATCAGGATCAATGTGAATTATTTTCACAAGATCCTTCAATTCAGGATTTTCCGCCATCATATATATAGTATCTAATCCATAGGCCGATCCTATGTTATAGATAATATATTTATCATTTTCTTTTAAATTTAAACGCTTTCTCTCATTTTTGATCACTTGAGGTAAATGATCAATCACAGTTTGGAGACGATCATAAATAGCACTCGCTCCAGGAGTGAAAATATAACCCTTATCCATTTCAGACAAAGCATCTTCTTCTCCATAAAGATACTTGAACGAACGCGGATTATAAGGGTTATCATATGTCCAACGGGTAATTGGCGAAACCGGATCTCCTTTTTCATCCTCCGATAGAACATATTTTAACCACCAGAGAGTGTCTTCACTCTCTATACCTGTTTCCAAAATAGCTCTTTGGAAACATTCCCTAATACCTTCAGGTAAAGTTTTCATAAAAAACTGTCCTGAAAGTGAATCAAAATCCTTTTTTCGGAGTTCCATAGGAACATCCAAAAAAGTTTTTGTCCCTTCACGTTTACGAGGAACAAAAATATTGTCATTTTGACTCCTCAATTTTACACTGCTCATGTTGTTCCTCCCTTTTCCAAAAAAGTTTCAATATTTTCCCCAACGCAAACCATTTGCATTGAGGTTTCTTTTTTCTTTAGTTAAAGAACTCTTTACCGTACACACAAAATACCTATTTGTCAAATTTTTAGCAATCAAAAATCTTTAATTTTTTTTAAAGAGAATAATAATATTAGTCCTTCAAATTACAACCAAGTTTTATTTTAGGGCTAAAATTAAATCCGTGCCAATCACTTCCACCAGTAATAAAAATTTTCAGATTTTTGGCAATATGCTTTATTATTTCAATATCTTCCTTAGTATGTTTAGGATGATAGGCTTCTAGCCCGTCTAATCCATTTAAATATAAATCTTTCACAAATTTTTCATATCCTCCCACTCCGAGTTTCTTTATTAAATTTCCCGAATGAGCCAAAACAGCTATCCCTCCTCTATTTTTTATTATTTCTATTGCCTTCTTGGGCTCCAACATCCAATCATTATTTTCTTTAATAAAAGCGTATTTTTTAGCTTCTTTGAATTCTATTTTGTTTTTTAGAAATTTTAATAATTCTATAATCAGCGTATTTCTGCTAACGTAAATTTCCTTGTTTTTATTTTTTAAAAAATCAAAGTCTAAATTTATTCCAGAAAATTCTTTATTAAGTTTATTTATGATTTTTTTAGCTCTTTGATTATAGCCATTAACAGTTTCTTTTAAATCATCGTTTATACTAATATCAAAATTATTTGAGTAGCCAAGAATATGCAAAGAAGATTTAGTTTTTCTGTCTAATGACGAAATTTCTAATCCTTCTACAAAAATTATCCCCTTTTCAAAGGTATAATTTTTAATTTTTTTATTCTTAAAAATAAAATTGTGATCTGTTAGGGATAACAATTTTATATCTTCTTTATGAGCAATATTTATTATATTTGATGGAGAAGTTTCTCCATCAGAATAATAAGAATGAATATGTAGATCTATTTTTTTCATAGTTTTTATAGCCCAATCCCCAAAGAGATTGGGCTGTTTTGTGAATATTTTCTACTCGTGGAAAATTATTCCACAGAAACTTTTAGACAGGCAGAATTATAAAGATTTGCAGAATATTCATACAACATAGCCAAGGAAACAATATTTTCATACCAAAACATAAGTTTTAAAGCTTTCTGAAAATTAAATTCCTCTTTGCAACTTCTTAAAAATTTTAACACAGGAATTGAATTAACTCCATAAATTTCATCCAATAACCTAAAACAAAATTCAAGATCTGATGGAGAAGCAAGATACTTCATCTTATTCTTACAAGAATAGAAAGTTAACGCATTCCCAGGTCCGTGTAATAACTTGCTAACATATATTCTGCCGGACATATCTTCTAAAGATCTTAGAAGCTGTCGCCTGCAAATAGTTCTATTATCCAGCAAAACATAAGCGGTTAGATCAGTGAAATTAAATTTTTTTTCATTTGTCGAAATTGAATCTACTAAAAATTTTCCTTTAATAGTTTCACCATAATATAATGACGGATTATATCTAGGCTACCAAAGAGGAGATCTTAAATCTTCAACCTCATCTATTGTATAAGGAATTAAGTCTATATCGCAGTTGGTAGGAATATTCACTAGAAATATTTTTACTACGTTCTATAGCAATATAT
>CAZWWQ010000040.1:0-5089 GCA_964637685.1 uncultured Bdellovibrionales bacterium
ATACTGATTAAATTAAAATCAGTACTTTAGTTAGTATTTTTTCAAACTAATTTTAGACTCCTAATATTTTTTAGTATCGTTCTGCACAATTTAATTATTAGTCCTATTTTATATATTTTATATTTCATTGGATTAATTACTAAATCATAACTACCTAAAAATTCTAGTGGTTCAGTTTTTGGTGCTAAGCCTCGTTTAAATCTGGTAATTCCTAACCATAATTTATTAGCCGTCCTACCTACACTCACTCCGCCTAAATCATATTGTTCACAACCTCGCTTTTGAGCATCTAATATAGTTTGCCATTGTAAAAGAAAAGGTGCCATTACATTACGATATTGGTTATCTGAGGCTCCATGTAAATAAGTAGCTACCCTACCATAAAAAACTACTAAATTAGTTGCAATAATTTTATTTTTATATTTAGCTACATATAATTTTATTTTTTCCTCTGCTATACTTTCCCACATCTTTTGATAATATTTAACTGGATGAACCACAATATTTTGCCTTTTAGCCATTATTTGAGTTAGTCTTAAAAATTCTTTAAAGTATTGCTGATTTTTATCTTGGCTAAAAGTAATAGTATGAATTTGTACTCCTTTCCTTTGAGCTAATTTGATATTATAACGAGTTTTAGCTTTCATTTGAGCTAATACTTGCTCTGGTGATTGTCTAATATCCATTATTAGTATTTGCCTCGGCTGCATATCATGTGGAGCTTTTTTCACTTGGACATCAGATATCCCATTAATTATTTGAGCTAATGTTTTTTTATTTAATATATCCATCCTTATCCAACCAGCCTGATTTTCTTGAGCTAAATTAATTAATTGTTTAAAAAAATTTATTCCTTCTGTTAATTGATTATCAAATTTAATTTTTACTACTGGTCCCCGAGGAATGTAAAAATATTTGCCTATTATTGGCAATTGATGTTCTATGATATTAGCCCAAAGATCTCTCATTTCTAAATGATATGTTTTTCTTCCTACTACTTCTTGAAAATTTCTCCATTCATTGGATTGTAAAAAACCTCCATCTGGAGAATTTTTTTGTATAAAATTATTTTTATTCTTTTTCATAGTTTTTTATTTCTCCAGAGCGAGATACGAGACTTGAACTCGTCTTTTCTGCTTGGGAAGCAGACGTACTACCCCTGTACTAATCTCGCTAATCTAAATAATAATTTTCATTTTTTCAACTTATCTATGTCCTAAGTTTCTTAAAGCTTCTTTTACTCTTTGTCCCACATCTTTAATTTCTATCGGTACTGTTTTTAAGGCATTACGGGCTTCATTATTAGAATAACCCATTGTCATTAAGGCCTCAATAGCATCTACATCTACAACGGCTTCTTCTTTATCTCCCACTGAAATATCTGCTACTTTATTTTTCAATTCTAAAATTACCCGTCGAGCAATTTTTTTACCCACTCCTGATACTTTAGTTAAAATAGACGGATCCTCATTTAATACCGCTGTTTTTATGGTTTTTGGTGTCGCAATAGAAAGAATACTTAAACCTGCTTTAGGTCCAATACCAGAAATAGAAATAAGTAATTCAAACATTTCTAATTCTTCTAACGCTAAAAAACCATATAAAGCCAACGTATCTTCTCGTACATGTGTATAAATATGCAAACTAACTTTTCCTTCATTATCCTTTAGATTACTTATTTTTCCTAAAGTATAAGCACTTACATAAACCTTATAACCAATATCATTAACAGTTAATACTGCATAGTTATCTTTAAAATATTCAATTTTTCCTTTAAGTTTTGCAATCATAACTAAATCTTAGCATTTTATAGCCCTCTTGCCAAAATATTAAATAGATGCTAAATTAATGACGTTTTCTAATTAGTTAAAAATTTCAATTTTAAATCATCAATTATCTTTAATGATTCTTGATTTTGATTTTGAGTAAATTAAACCATGCCTATCAAAGAATCCGCTAAAAAATATATGCGTGTTACAACTAAAAAGACGGAAAAAAATCGAAAGATTAAAGGTCAATTTAAAAGCGCTCTAAAAATTACACGTGAAGCTTTAGCCAAAAATAATCTAAAAAAAGCTCAGGAATATCTAAAAAAATTTATTAAATCGGTAGATAAGGCTACTCAAAAGAAAGTTCTCCATCGCAACACTGCTGCTCGAATGAAATCCAAACTAAATAAAGCTGTTAAAGAAGTAGTTAAAAAATAACCTTATTGGAATTATATCAAAAAAACACACTACCTATTAGTGTGTTTTTTATAATTCTGCAATAAATTTATCTAAAGCTAATTGAATAGTTAGCTGACCTCTTTTAATTTTTTCATCTAGTTTACTAAGCTTAAAATAAATAGCCTTTAATTGCTTAAAATTAAATAACCTAAGCTGTGCTAATCCTTTTTTAACTACAAAAGGATGCAAGTGAACCACTTTAGCTATTTCATATTCGGAAGAAACACCTTTTTCTTGAAAATCAATTATTTTAAGTAAATTTCTAAATTGATAAATAAACATACTCATTAAGTAGTAAGGATCTTCTCCTGCTACTAAATGTTCATGTAATAAATTTAAAGCTTCTTTTTTGTTTTTATTCCCTAACGCATCAATCACCTGAAAAATATTACTATTTAAACGTGCTTTAACTAAAACTTCCACCGCTTTTTCATCAATAGAATTAGTTTGACTATAATTTGTTAGTTTTTTTAATTCAGAAAAAAGCAAGGCTGAATCACCAGCACAATAAATTATCAGTTTTTCTAAAGCCTCCCTAGTAATTTGCTGATCCGCTTTAATTAAAGCTAAACTCTTTATCACCCATTGCGTTAGTTTAGCTCCTGTTAATTTTTCAAAATTTTGCTTCTGAGTTTTATTAAGAAATTTATACAAGGCATTATTTCTTTTGGGCTGATTAGCTTCCCAAAAAACAACCACTACCTCTTGATTAGCTTTAATTTTTAAAAAATTGGTTTTTAAAAAATCTAGTAGCTCTTTTTGTTCTGGAGTAGAAAAACTGGCTATAATCCTCTTAATTATAATTAATCTCTTAGGAGCTAATAAATTAGGGGTATTGATAATATTAATTATTTGAGGGATAACTACTTTTTCTTCTTCACAATCAAAAATTGACAAGCCAGAACCGGTCTTGTCATTTTTGAAATATTTATCTTTAATTTCTTTTACTTTTTGTTGTGAACGAAAGGTGTCTTCACCATAAAGAAAAAATAACATATATCATTGATATCTTTAAACTAAATCTATACTTTAAGTTTTATTTCTAGGAAATTGGATCCCAATGTAGCCCTTGCCCAGGCTCTAAAATTTCTACCCAAATTTGACCCGGTACAAACTTTATTTCGTTACCAGCGTTATCATAAAAATATAACTTGCTATCTAAACGAGCTTTATCTTTTTTCCAAGTACCTATTTTTTCCTTTCCATTCATATAATAATGTGCTGGACCACTATCTAAGGTATCATACCAAGGATCACCAATTTCCACATTATTATAACGTCCGCTAATACTTTCTACTCCAGTATTTTTAATAGCTTCTATACCCTCCCAAGGATCCTGCAAACCTTTTCCCTTATAATCCTGCGTATTAGTTATCTGTTCTGATTTAGCAAACATTACCACTATATTTTTTGGGGCTATTCTTTGATGATTATTTCTATCAAAATCTTCTTTTCCTCCCCAAAATCTTAAATAAGAATTAGTTTTTTTATCATAGTCATAAGATGTATTATAAGGCTTGGCAAAACCTACTCGTAAATTCCCTCCCGCTGGACGTTGATCTAGCGGAATTTCTTTTTGATGAGGATAGCCAGTAAAAGTATCTTTCATATTTATTTTCATATTTTTCATAGCTTCTAAAACTTTATCTCGTGTAATATGTCCAGAATCTTCTTTGCGCATAGTAGGAATATTTCTCCAATCCCAACGAGAACAATAGTTAGTTGTCATACAATCTAAATGATTAATAATATTTTTTTTAAGTAAATTTAAAGCAAAATGAGAACCACCCCAATGAATAAAAAAAGCATCTAATCCTTTAGCTAGAGCAATATAATCATGACGGGAACTCCTAATTGCTCCGATTTCATCAGGAATATTACAAACATATACACCCATCAAGCGCGTTACTGAGTTAGTATAAGCTGGCATTTCAATTACCATATCAGCTTCTGAAAATCCTGCAGCTGGACGAGCCTGGACATCAGCTGGTTGCATAACTGCTACTGGACGACGATCCCAGTGATCACAACTTACACCAGAAATAGGACTAACTGGACCTGTATTGCTAGGGCCACTCTTAGGAGCTTCTGCTGTTCCGTTAATTTTAATTTGTTTTACTTTTTTAGCATTAGTTTTAGAAATTAAATATCCGCCCACTAAAACTATTATCCCAGCCACTACAGCTATAATTACTTTTTGTTTTTTCTCCATAGCTCTTGTTTAATTATTTTTAGGTTGACTTCTTTAAAAAATAATTTTTAAATCAGCTCCTAAGTTTTAACTATTTATTTTTGACAATGCGAACAATAAAAAACACTTCGTTGTCCAATTTTAATTCTTTTAATTATTGTAGCACATTTTTTACATTCTTGCTTTTCCTTTTTATAAACTTTTAGTTTTTTTTGAAAACTACCTGGAGCTCCAGCCGTATCCCGATAATCACTATCCGAGGTCCCTCTATATTTAATTGCTTTTTTTAATATTTTACGCAAAGAAGTATAAATTTTTCCCATTTCTTCTTTTTTTAAATTCTTAACTAATCGCTCTGGATGAATTTTAGCTTCAAATAAAATTTCACTCCGATAAATATTACCAATACCCGCAATTAACCCTTGTTCCATTAAAACCCAACCAATTTTTCGCTCTCCTAAAATCCGCTTTCCTTGCGGATTTTTTTTCTTTAAAATTTCGGTAAATTTTTTTAAAGTAAACTTACTACTCATAGCATCTATTCCTAGTTTTTTAATTTCGGGAAGATTTTTTATTTCTTTAGTATCCACTAAAACTATTTTTCCAAATTTTCGCATATCAGAAAACTCTAAAGTCTGGCTTTTTCCTAAATAAAAAATATGGTGGATAT
>CAZWWQ010000041.1:0-909 GCA_964637685.1 uncultured Bdellovibrionales bacterium
TGGGTTATAGTAGCACTTTTTCCTCGGTAACCCCAATAATTATAACAATCTTGCCATAGTAATCCTTAATGATCTAGCTAATCTTAAGAAGTTTAGCTACACCGCTTATGCTATTTAAAAAATTAGTCGTCTCTCTATTAGCATAGAGTAAACATCCCGCCATTCTGTGGTGAGATTATAAAGAAATATTTTATTGGTTTAATTCTTTTAATTTTTTAGAAATTTTATCAAATTCTTGACTTAAAAACAAAATAGCTGACTGGTCTTTCTTTTCTTCGGCTGTTTTTAAATCCTGAGTCAATTTAGTTAAATTATTTTTTTGAATTTCTTTTTGAATATCACGAAAACAATTTTTAAAATTTTCTATGGGCTCTTTTATATCAATTTCTTCTAACTTATTATTTAAATCTAGCTGATATTTATTTTTAAAAAATAATTTTTCGGCTTCGGCTCTTAACTCTTGCTGATTACCTAAGCTAGACACAAACTTATCAAAATTAAAATCATCTTTAACCCCAGTTTCTAACATCACTGTTAAAAGCTTTTTGGGAGGCAAAACCACACCTTTTTTAATTTCCGTTACCGCCTTTTTCCAAACAATAGGAAAAACTAACATCAACCCCATTAGCTCTTCTAACAATATATCTAACTTGCTAATTGCGATTTTAACTTTTACATCCTCTTCCTGAGTCCTACTTCCCCTTACTCTACTTTTAAGACTAATCTTTTTTAGCTCATCCGTCAACGCCATTACGGGTGTTTTTAATTCTTCACTCAATTTTTCTAACCAATAATTTTTTTCCACCGCATTTTCTAAAGACGCAATCTTTTTTAATAATTCTTTAGCAATCTTTTTTTTGTCTTCTACTTTTTTTTTGTCTAATTGAGCTAATATTTTTTGAAAAAAAT
>CAZWWQ010000041.1:919-5078 GCA_964637685.1 uncultured Bdellovibrionales bacterium
ACACCCAATGATTGAGCTACTGTTTTTCTCAACTCAGCTGGGTTTTCCTTGGCTATGTCAGCTGCATCCTTACCAAAAGGCAAACTTACCACTTGCACCTCCATTTCTTGAGCTAAACAAATTTGAATACTTTTTTCAGTAGCCACTTCCCCTGCTTTATCCATATCAAAAAACATTTTAATATGTTGTGTATATCTTTTAATCATTCTAATTTGCTCTTCAGTTAAGGCCGTTCCTGAAACCGCTACACTATTTTTAATTCCTGCTTGATAAGCAGCAATTACATCCATATTGCCTTCCACCAAAAGAATCCAATCTTTCTTTTTAATTTCACTTTTAGCTTTATCCATTCCATAAAGGATTCTACTCTTATGATAAACTTCTGTTTCTGGAGTATTAATATATTTAGCCTGCTTTTCATCTCCACCAGGAGCTACTCGAGCACTAAAACCTACAACTTTTCCTGTATAATCAGCAATAGGAAAAATTATTCGCTCTCGAAAACGATCATAAAAACGATTGCTAGCTTTATTTTTATTAATACCATTCTCTTTCTTTTCTACTAAAATTCCTGCACGAGCTATCTCTCCAACCTCATAACCTTTTCCTGCAAGAAAGGCTAAGATATTGCGCCAACCTTGAGGAGCATAACCTAAACGAAACTCTTTAATTGTTTCATCTTTTAGCCCTCTCTCATAAAGATAATTTAAAATTTTATCCTTTCCGCTTCCTTTCCATAATTGCGTTTCCCAAAATTTAGTCGCCCATTCTAAAATTTCCATAGTCCGATTCTGTTTTTCTATTTTCTGAGGATTAAAAGTTTTAATTTGCACCCCAGCTTTTTCTGCTAACATTTTTAACGCTTCCCGAAAACCTAATCCTTCCATTTCCATAACAAAACCAAAAATATCTCCCCCTTTACCACATCCAAAGCAATGCCACATCTGCTTTTCTTCACTCACCATAAAAGAAGGTGTTTTTTCATTATGAAAAGGACACCGAGCTCGCCAATTAGCTCCCGCTTTTTCTAGGCGAATATATTCACTTAGAATATCCACTACATTGAGTTTAGATTTTACTTCTTCTACTTCTGAACTCATATTTTTTTAATCTTTTTACTTGCTTTTATCCTACTATACTCCATAAAAATAAGCAAAAACAGTAGGAAGCAGCAAGGCAAAGCCTCGCTGTTTCCTACTTAATTAAATTTATTTGACAAAGAATTTTTTATGCTTTATCATTCAAATATTGACTTGAATGAGTTTAAATAATTTTTCGCTAACTATGAGTAAACAAATAGAAAAGCTAGCTCAAAAATTACGTGCCTCTGGAGATCATAACCGACTAAAGATTTTGTGTCTTTTATTGGAAGATAAGAAATTTTGCGTTTCGGATATTGCTAAAAAATTAAACTTAGACATTGCTATTGTCTCTTATCACTTACAAACTCTTCTACGTGAAAAAATAATCCAACCCACCAGAGAAGGAAAAATGATTTGCTATAAATTAAAACCTTCTAAATTTAATGACGATTTAAAACAATTGATTTGTAAATATAAATAATTTAATATAAATAACTTATGGAAAAAACAACTGTAGTAAATTTAAACGGAGAAAGTGAATTTTCTCAAGAAGTGCGTCAAAGTCAATTACCAGTGCTAGTAGATTTTTGGGCTCCCTGGTGTGGACCTTGCCAAATGATGGCTCCTATTTTAGAAGAATTAGCTACTTTAATGTCCGGAAAAATCAAAATAGCTAAAGTTGATACCGAAAAACCAGAAAATAACGCTTTAGCTAACGAGTTTTCTATTCAAAGCATTCCTAATTTAAAACTTTTTCAAAATGGAAAAGTCATTGGCGACTTTGTTGGTTTACGCAATTTAGAAACTTTAAAAAAAGAGATTGAAGAACTTATTAAATAAAATTAACAAAAACATATGGATACTTTTAGTGATAATCTAAAACGCTTGAAAGATATTCAAGCTATTGAAAACATTAGTGATCAAGATATGCATCACTTATTAAAACCAGCTGAAGTTCATCAAGTTGATTTAGAAGTAGATGGAGAGAAATATCCCGCTTGGAGAATTGTTTACAATCGTGCTCTAGGTCCAGGTAAAGGCGGTATTCGCTTTCATCAAGATGTAGATGAAGATGAGGTAAAATCTTTAGCTTTTTGGATGACTTTGAAAGATTCTCTTGCCAATATTCCTTACGGTGGTGCAAAAGGTGGAATTAGGTTTAATCCTAAAAAAGTTGATAGCAATAAGTTAGAACGAATTAGCCGTCAATATGTTGATGCTTTTTATCCTTATTTAGGACAACATAAAGATATTCCAGCTCCGGATGTTTACACTAACAGTGAAATTATGTCTTGGATGCTAGATGAATTTGAAAAGAAAACTGGACAACACGAACCAGGAATGATTACTGGAAAACCTCTTGAATTAGGTGGACTAGAATTACGTAAAGATGCTACAGCTCAAGGTGGTTATTTAGTCACTAAAAAAATGATTAGTCAATTTTTAAATGATCGAAAAAATTTAACTATTGCTATTCAAGGCTTTGGTAATGCTGGTTATTTTATGGCTCAAAAACTTTATCAAGATGGACTTAAAATAGTTGCTGTTTCTGATAGCCAAGGAGGAATTTATAATAAAAAAGGTTTGGATATTCCTCGTTTAATTAAATTCAAAAATCAAGGGCATAGTGTTCATGATTATCCAGATGGAGAAAAATTAAGTAACGATAAATTAGGCAAAGATCTTCTAGCTTTACCAGTGGATATTCTTGTTTTAGCAGCTTTAGAAAATCAAATAACCCAAAAAAATGTGGCTACTATTCAAGCCAACTATCTTGTAGAATTAGCCAATGGTCCTATTGACTATGAAGCAGATAAAATTTTAGCCCAAAAGAAAAAATTTATTATTCCCGATATTTTAGCTAATTCAGGAGGAGTAATTGTCAGTTACTTTGAGTGGGCTCAAAATAGAACTGGACAAATATTAGAAGAAGATTATTTAAGCCAACTTTTAGAAAAAAAGATGCTGGCTAATTGGGATAAAGTTTATGCTCAATACCAAGAAAAATCAGAAAAAATTACTTTTCGCCAAGCAGCCTATATTTTAGCTATTAATAAAATACTTATTGCTGAAAGATTTCGTGGCAATTTAAAATAATTTATTCTTTTACATCTAAATATTAGACTACTAAAAACACCATCCTTTAAAAGACGGTGTTTTTAGTTCAGTTATTTAATAACTAATTACTAAATAAATAAAAGACTCTTTACATCTTTTTAACTATTTTATTCCAAAGCTTACTCCATCCTTGAGAAAGATTATGACTCACTACCGCAATATAAATTCCTAATCCAATAAGAATAAGAGGCCAAACAAGACTCCAACTAATAGTAATTAAACCCACATTTTTTAAGAAGAAAATAACACCAATGGTAACTAAAGTAAAAGCAATAATCATATTTTTTAATTTTAACTAATTATATTTTAAGCTTAGCATATTTTTTAAAAAACACCATAACCAAAAAATATTTTAAAAAATTTACTGGCATGATAATAGTTTTAATAATATACATAAGCTTACACAAAAAAAGGATGTTCGTATTTTATACGAACATCCTTTTATTTTCCTTTATTTTAAAGCATGAGCAAATAAATTATCTGACCCACTAAATTGCCGACAAAACATCTCCACCTCCATTCCTACAGAAATTTGAATCATTTTATAGTAGTCTTTTTCTCTTTTTATAACATCTTTTTTTATTATTACTTTGTTCATTTTTACAGAATTGGAAATAATAATACAAACTACTCCGTTATTGTATATTCGTTGGAAAACTTTACCTTTTAATAAAATAATGTCTGATTTAGTTTTTTTTGATATTTCTGCCACTCTTTCTATCCCTCCTATTTTATAAACAAGCTTCATTTTCTACTCCTTTCAAAATTCAAAGTTTTTTACTAATTAATTTTTAAAGAAAGCTTACTTTAACACTATTTTCCCTTTAATACAAGCATTCATCAATTTATATTTACAAAAAGCAGATTTGATGGTGTTTTCTGGACGAAGTTTGAACATTTTACAAACAAAATCCAGAATAAATCGGTGCGTTTCCGCTCGCCTCCGCTCCGCTACGGCG
>CAZWWQ010000042.1:0-4957 GCA_964637685.1 uncultured Bdellovibrionales bacterium
TTATTTATAGATAAAATATAAACAACCTAAACATAAAAACAAAATTTTGTAATGGTAGATCCAATTATTCAAGTCAAAAATTTAAAAGTTATTTACAATCAAGGCAAAACTAACGAAGTTCGTTCTCTTTTTGATGTCAGTGTAAAAATTTATCCTAAGGAATATGTTATCATTTACGGTCCTTCTGGTTGTGGAAAATCTACCCTACTTTATTCTATGTCGGGTTTGCAGGCTCCCACAGAAGGAGAGATAGCTATTGAAGGAAAAAAATTAGCGGAAATGACTAAAAAAGAAAAAGTAACTTTACATCAGACTGGTATCGGGATGGTTTTTCAAGCTTTTTATTTAATTCCTTCGCTAACTATTTTAGATAATGTTTGTTTGCCAAAGGTTTTTCGCGGAGAATCAAAGGAAAAAAGGAAAGAGGAGGGAGCGACATTATTACGACGGTTTAATATTATTGAACAGTCCGATAAATTTCCTAGTCAACTTTCTGGAGGACAGAAACAGCGAGTTTCTATTGCTCGATCGTTGGTAAATAATCCGCAAATCATATTCGCTGATGAACCAGTAGGGAATTTGGATAGTGTATCTTCTGAAAATGTGATGCAAATATTTAAGGAATTAAACGAAATTGATAAAAAAACTATTGTTTTAGTGACACATAATGCAGAGCATTTGCATTATGCAGATAGAATAATTTATGTTAAAGATGGCAAAGTAATTAGGGAAGAGGTTAACAAGGAGAAGCGACCAGAGGAGGCGATAAAAGAAAAAGTGCCAGATATTAAATATAACGAGCTTAGTGATGATCTTAAGCTGCTAATGAGAACTTTTAAGAATTTAAATCTTAATCAAATTGGTTCTCTTTTAGTTCCTTTTAAAGCTAACCAATTGATGTCGCATATACTATCTGAGTTAAATCAAGACAAAGTAAAAACAGCTACTGCTTATTTGAAAGAATTTTTGTTTAGAAATATTGATGTTAAAACATTAGAAAAAAATTTAGACTTAGATTATGACAAAGGTGGTTCTGGTTGGAATAGACAGAGAGCTAGAAGTTTTGTTAAAAGATTGCGAGATATTATGCGTATCGTAGAAGCTATTGCTAAAGGTAAAAAAATTAAGGCGGTTGATCAACTTTCTCAATATTTAATAAATTTATTCAAATTAAAGTTGGATGACAAAAGTAAGAAACGTTTTAACTCTTTTCTTAAATTGAGAATTACTAATAAAATAGATAGAGAAGGGTTAAGAAAGGGAATGGATACCTCTAAGATATTAGGAGGGGTAGGTTTTTATAAAAATACAGCCGAAAAAATATCCGATGAAGTGGAGATAATTATGCTTATGAAATATGCTACTTATTAATTTGTTTAGGCTAAATTATATTTTTTAAAAAAATAAAAATAATGAAATTTATTGATATTTTTAGACTTTCTACAAGAATGTTCAAAGCTAGAGCTTCGCGAACGTTCTTGACTATTTTAGGAATGAGTGTGGGTATTGGAGCCATTCTTTTCTTAGTTTCTCTCGGTTATGGCTTACAAAAAACTATCCTAGAAAAAATTACTACTTCGGATTCACTACTTAGTTTGGATGTGTCACCTAATAAATCTTCTCAAGCTATATTAGATAAAGCTTCTGTTCAAAAAATAGAAAAAATTCCAGGAGTAGCCAAAATTAGTCCTTCTTATCAATTAAATGCTCAAGGACAAATGGATGATTTGACAGTGGAAGTTTCTGCTACTGTAGTGGATTCTTTATATTTAAAGTTAGCGGGAGTTAAATTAGCCAGTGGGAAATTAATTAATGATCAGGATCTAAATGGAATTATCGTTTCATCTTCAGTGGCTAAGATTTTTGGTAAAAAAGACGCTGAAATTATTGGTAAATCAATGTCTTTCAATTTTTCTTTACCTAAGGAAGAAGGTGAAAAGTTTTCTTCCAAAGTAGAAAAATATACACCGCAGAATAAATTTAAAATAATCGGAGTAACTGCTAGTGATAGTAATGCTATCTATGTTAATACTCAATCTTTGAGTATGATTAAGGTAG
Organism: uncultured Bdellovibrionales bacterium; assembly: GCA_964637685.1. Classification (GTDB taxonomy): domain Bacteria; phylum Patescibacteriota; class Minisyncoccia; order Moranbacterales; family UBA2206; genus CAZWWQ01. The sequence continues at coordinate 2,059 of CAZWWQ010000042.1, forward strand.
CTAAATTTAATCATCTTAAGGTTAAGTGTCAAAATAATAAAGTAATACCTTTCATTCAAAAAAATATTATTGATAAAGGCTATTTAGTTTCTTCGCTTTCTAATACAGTTGATCAAGCTAATAAAGTATTTAGAGTGATGAAAATAATTTTAATGTTGTTTGGTTTTATTGCTTTGGTGGTGAGTGCTATTGGTATGTTCAATACAATGACCATTACTTTATTAGAAAGAACGGAAGAAATTGGAATTATGAAATCTATTGGGGCATCTGATGCTATGATTTCTCTTATGTTTGTTATGGAAGCTACTATTATGGGCTTTCTGGGGGGGCTGATAGGAGTGATAATTGGATTTTTAGAAGGGGAAGCTTTTAATTTGGCTGTTAATTTAATTGCTATTCATTTAGGAGGGGAAAAAGTTTCTCTTTTTTATAGTCCCCTTTGGTTTGTTTTATCTATTCTTATTTTTTCTTTGATCGTAGGATTTTTAACGGGAGTAATTCCAGCTCGTCGAGCTAGTCGGATTGATCCTTTAGAAGCTTTACGCTATAAATAATATTATTTATATATAAAAAACTAACCCAGAACAGTTTAAAGGTTAGTTCTTACTTTCTGCCAATAAAGATAATGTTTTGTGCCTCGGGAGAGACTTGAACTCTCATGATGTTGCCATCGCGGGATTTTGAGTCCCGTGCGTCTACCAATTCCGCCACCGAGGCTTATTTTGAATTCTTTAACTTCTATTGTATAATAGACTATACAATTATGGCAAAAATTATTTCACTCGTCAACCAAAAAGGAGGAGTAGGTAAAACTACCTCATCTATTAACCTAGCCAGCTATTTAGCTGCGGCAGGTAAATTTGTATTACTTTGTGATCTTGATCCACAAGGAAATGCTTCTTCGGGGTTAGGGATAGATATTAGAAAGATAGATAAAAGCTTGTATCATTCTATGATAATAGGTGAACATCCATCTAAAATTATTCTGAAATCTAAAATTTTTAATCATGATATAATTCCGGCTTCTCAAGATTTAGCTGGAGCAGAGATTGAACTAGTGCATATGGATAATCGCGAGTTTCGCCTATATAATGTTTTGCGAGAAGTAAGAACTAACTATGATTATATTATTATTGATTCTCCACCAAGCTTAGGATTGTTGACTATTAATGGGTTGGTAGCAAGTGATGAAATAATAATTCCTGTGCAAGCAGAATACTTTGCTTTGGAAGGTTTGAGCCAACTTTTAAATACGATTGATTTGGTTAAGGAAAATTTACAGCCAAAATTAAAAATTATGGGAGCTTTAATGACGATGTATGATAAACGTAATCGTCTAGCTCGGCAGGTAGTTAAAGAAATGCACGATCATTTTCCTCATTATGTTTTTGATTCTGTTATTCCTCGATCAGTTAGATTAGCAGAAGCTCCTGGTTTTGGAAAATCAATTATGGGTTTTGACGCTTTTTCTAAGGGAGCACGAGCCTATAAAAACTTTGCTAAAGAAATTATTAAAAAGGAAAAAAATAGGTCTAAAAAATTTACAATATAATAATAATTTTAAAAAAATGGCACAAAATTATGGTTTAGGACGAGGGCTTTCGTCTTTAATACCACCTAAAAAAAATGAAATAAGCAAGTCACAAAAAGATTTAAATTATCTTAGTGGTTTAGCTAAGGAAAATGAAGTAATTAAAGCTAAAAAAGAAGAAATTAAAAAAGAAAACATAATCAAGGAAATTAATACACAAGATATAATAGTAAATCCTTATCAGCCACGGACTACTTTTGATGAAGTTAAACTAAACGAATTGGCGGAATCAATCAAAGAATATGGAGTAATTCAGCCGATAGTAGTAAGCGAAAAAGGCAGTGAATACGAAATTATTGCAGGGGAACGTCGTTATCAAGCAGCTAAAAAAGCTGGTTTGGTTAGAGTTCCAGCTATTGTCAAAAAAGTTAATAATCAACAAAAACTAGAGTTAGCCATTATAGAAAATATTCAGCGTCAAAATCTTAATCCGATTGAAGAAGGAAAATCCTATCTTCAATTAGCGGAAGAATTTAAATAAAGTCAGGAAGAAATAGCTCAAAAATTGGGGAAAAGCAGAAGTGTTATAGCGAATAAAATTCGTTTACTTAATTTACCTATTGAAATTCAAAAAGCTTTAATAAAGGGTAAAATTACAGAAGGTCATGCTAAAATAATTCTATCTATTACTAATCCAGAAAAACAGCGAGCTTTTTTAGCCATGATTTTAAAAAATAAATTAACAGTGCATCAAACAGAAAATAAAAGTAAGGAAATCTCAGTCCGAACTCATAAGCGTAATATCATTGTGGATCCACAAATAAAAGAGTGGGAGAAAAATTTTTCTCAAAATTTAGGTACGAAAGTCAAAATAAAAAAGTCTGGTCAAGGAGGAAAAATTATAATTGATTATTACTCATCGGAAGAATTAAGTAGTATATTAGAACGGACTAAAGAATAATTTTTTTAAAATGCGCCCTCTTTTTTTATAAACTTGCGGATATGAGTTTTAGCACCAGAAGTTTTGACAAAACGTATCCAGTCTCGATTAGGACTTTTATAGTGACGAGAAGTAATTATTTCTACCACTTCTCCATTTTTAATTTTATAATCTAAAGGAACAATTTTCCCATTAATTTTAGAGCCAATAGCTCTATCACCTACTTCACTGTGAATTTTATAAGCAAAATCAATAGGAGTAGCTTCTTCTGGTAAATCAATGATATCACCTAAGGGAGTAAAGGCGAAAATATGATTTTTAAAAAAATCAATTTTTAACCCTTGCATAAATTCTTGGTCATCTTTTCCTAGTTCATTTTGCCATTCGCGCAACTGCTTAACCCATGTAATTTCTTTTTCGGGTACCTT
>CAZWWQ010000043.1:0-2567 GCA_964637685.1 uncultured Bdellovibrionales bacterium
GAGTTCCTAAAATTAAAATCGAGGCTAATACCGGAAAAAATAAAAAAATTCTCCTAGAATCTGTTATTCAAGTTCAAAAAAATAAATTAAACTATCCATCTTATCTAAAAAATATTTTAAATAAAGATAAAAAAATTAGTCATAGTCGAGCAATAAAATTTATTAAAGAAAAGGTTTATTCTGCTTAAAGTAATAAAAATCAAAATCAACAATCAAGAAAAATAGATAGAATTATTTTAAATAAATTTACCGCTTTTCCAATTTTTTTAGCTTCTATGTATCTTTTATTTAAAATAACTTTTATAGTTTCTAGTCCTATTACTGATGGAATTGAAAAAGTAGTTAACTGGTTTTCCCTTTTGGCTACTAATTATTTTTCTGGTTGGCTAGCTTCTTTTTTATCGCAAGGAATTTTAGGTGGAGTTGGTTCGGTGCTATCTTTTATTCCTTTAATTTTTATCCTGTTTTTTTTAATTGCTATTATTGAAGATTCTGGTTATTTAGCTAGAATTATTGTTTTGCTAGATAGATTATTTGCTAAATTGGGAGTTTCTGGACGTTCTTTTATTCCAATGATTTTAGGATTTGGTTGTAATGTACCAGCAATTTTAGCTACGAGAACAATAAAAAATAAACGAGAGCGAATGATTGCTATTTTTATCAATCCTTTTATGTCTTGTTCAGCAAGATTAGCTGTTTATGTATTATTTACTGCTGTTTTCTTTTCTGGTAAAGAAATGTATGTGATTATGTTTTTATATTCATTAGGTATAATTACAGCTTTAACGGCTACTTTAATTTTATCTAAATTAGTTCCTGATAAGAAAAAGGATGTTTTGATTATAGAGTTACCTTCTTATCGATGGCCAACTTTTAAAAATGTTTTTAATCGTGCTTGGTGGCAAACTAGTTTATTTATTAAAAAAGCGGGAACAATTATTTTCTTAGCTATTATAGTGGTTTGGGTCTTAGCTAGTTTACCATTAGGTGCTAGTTATGGATCTGCTAGTAGTTGGTTGGGAACGATTGGGCAATGGGTGGCTCCTATCTTTAAGCCACTCGGTTTTGGAAACTGGATTTTTGCAGTGGCTCTTATTTTTGGTCTAGTAGCTAAAGAAGCTATTATTGGTGCTTTAGGAACACTAACGGGAGCTAATGGGGCTGGATTGTTATTAACTTTACCTCATTTTATTTCTCCCTTAGGGGCGTTGTCTTTTTTGGTGTTTGTTTCTTTATATATGCCTTGCTTAGCAACAATTGGAGCTATAAAAGCAGAAACTAATCAATGGAGATTTATTATTATTCAGACTATTACAAGTATTGCAGTTGCTTGGTTTTTTGCTGGAGTAGTTTTTTATGTAGGTGGATTTTTAATTAATTGATCAGTTTATTATCTTATGAATATCTTTTATCCTTTTGAATGGTTAGCGAATTATATTACTTTTAATGTAGTTGCATTAGAAGTAGGTTCACATTTGGCTAATTCTGTTCAATTTTTCTTTTATGATTCTCTGAAAATTTTGGCGTTGATTATTTTTATTACTCACTTAATGAGTTGGTTACGTTATTATTTACCGATTGAAAAATTACGTGATTTTTTGACCCAACATAAATTTTATGGATTAGATTATTTTCTGGCCACTATATTTGGAGCTATTACACCTTTTTGTTCCTGTTCATCCATCCCTTTGTTTATTGGTTTTATTGAAGCGGAAATTCCATTAGGGGTAACTTTTGCTTTTTTAATAACTTCACCACTTATTAATGAGGTAGCTCTAGCCTTATTTATTGGAATGTTTGGTCTTAAAATTACAGCTATTTATGTTTTAGCAGGAATAATTATTGGAATGGTCGGTGGCTTTATAATCGGGAAATTACAACTAGAAAATTATATAGAAGATTTTGTTTGGAAAATGAAAAGTCAAAAACAAAATTCAGAAGCTAAAAAACTTCCTTGGACAAAAGTTTTGAAAATAATTTCCGTTGAAGCTTTTGGAATAACTAAAAAAATAGCACTCTATGTTTTAGTTGGTGTAGGTTTAGGAGCTTTTATTCATGGTTATGTTCCGCAAGGATTTTTTGGAAAATATTTGCAAAAAGCTGGCTGGTGGGGAGTACCTCTGGCTGTTATTTTGGCGGTTCCTCTTTATTCAAATGCTAGTGGAGTTATTCCTGTTGTTCAGTCTTTAGTTGCTAAAGGAGTACCTATTGGAACGGCTTTGGCTTTAATGATGGCGATCGTAGGAATTTCTTTGCCAGAAGCTTTAATTTTAAAAAAGGTAATGAAATGGCAATTATTAGTTATATTTTTTGGTATTGTTACTTTGGGAATAATTACTATTGGCTATTTATTTAACTTTTTCTTGTAAAAAAGAATCAATCGTAAGTCACTAGTTGAAGGGATTTAGTATTGGAGATAACGATCGTGAGGATATCACCTTCACATAAGAAATCGTGGATGCTGAAAAAAGCTTACTGGTGGCTTTTTTTGTAAATAAAAAATTAAAATTAGATATAGCTATGGTAGTAGTATTAGTAATAGATAAAAACTAAAAAATAATAATCAT
>CAZWWQ010000043.1:2577-4909 GCA_964637685.1 uncultured Bdellovibrionales bacterium
GTCTTTAGTCTAAGATAAATGGAGACACTGGTAAGATTATAATACTATTAGTTTAAGTTAAAAACTTTTTTATTTATGCAAAATATTAGAAATTTTGTTATTATCGCTCATATTGATCATGGAAAATCTACTTTATCAGATCGTCTTTTAGAGATAACAGGAACAGTAGAAAAGAGAAAAATGAAGGAACAATTGTTGGATCAAATGGACTTAGAACGAGAGCGAGGAATAACTATCAAAATGCAACCAGTTAGAATGCATTATAAAAAATATATTTTGAATTTAATTGATACGCCTGGACATGTTGATTTTGGCTATGAGGTATCACGTTCTTTGGCGGCTGTAGAAGGAGCAGTGCTATTAGTAGATGCTACTAAAGGAGTACAAGCCCAAACATTAGCCAATCTTTATCAAGCTGTTGAACATAATTTAGAAATCATTCCTGTGGTTAATAAAATTGATTTACCGAATGCTAATGTGAATAAAACTAAAGATGAAATCGTTCATGTTTTAGGTTGCCAAAGAGAAGAAATTTTGGAAGTATCAGGAAAAACGGGAGAGGGAGTAGAGAATCTTTTAACCAGAATAATAAATATTATTCCTGCTCCTCAAGAAAATTCAAAAAAAATGTTAAAAGCTTTAATTTTTGATTCTAAATACGATACTTATAAGGGTGTTTTAGCTTATGTAAGAATTTTTAATGGAGCTATTCAAGCAGAGGAAAAGATTAAAATGATGATTAATAAGGTGGAAAGTGATGTGATTGAAGTGGGTTATTTTAAACCGCAATTAAAAAAAACACAAAAACTTTCGGCTGGAGAGATTGGCTATATTGCTACTGGTTTTAAAAGTGTTAGTGATTGTAAAGTAGGAGATACAATAACTTTTGCCAAAATTCCCCAACGTTTACAACTCTTAGATGAAAAAAAGAGTGATCAAATAATACCTCTTCCTGGTTATAAAGAAGTTAAACCGATGGTGTATGCTTCTTTTTATCCTACTTCTGGAGATGAATATAATCTTATGCGTGATTCTTTGGATAAGCTGAAACTTAATGATGCATCTTTTATTTTTGAACCAGAATCTAATCCTGCTTTAGGACGAGGATTTCGTTGTGGTTTTTTGGGATTATTACACTTAGAAATAGTTCAATCAAGATTGGAGCGAGAATTTAATATTAGTCCAACTATTACTACTCCTAGCGTAGTTTACAAAATTAAATTAAAAAATAAAAAAGATTTAATTACTATTTATTCTCCTTCAGAATTTCCTGATCCGTCTGAAATAGAAGAAATTTTTGAGCCCTATGTTAAATTAGAAGTAGTTTCACCGAGTAAGTATCTAGGAGCTATTATGGAAGTGATGCAAAATACTAGAGCTCAATATATAGATACACAATATATAGATAGTGAAAGAATGATTATTCAATTCAAAATACCTTTAAGTGATGTCATCACTGATTTACATGATGATTTAAAAAGTGTTTCTCAAGGTTATGCTTCTATGAATTATGAAGTGGAGGATTATTATTCTTATGATTTAATAAAATTGGATATTTTGATTGCAGAAGAAAAAGTAGAGGCTTTTTCTAGAATTGTTCCTAAGGAGAATGCTTATAGTGAAGGTAAAAAAATTGTAGTTAGATTAAAAAAAGTTATTCCGAGACAAAATTTTCAAGTGGCTATTCAAGCAGCTATATCAGGAAAAATAATTGCCCGAGAAACGGTAAAAGCCTTTAGAAAGGATGTTACTGCTAAACTTTATGGTGGAGATATAACTCGAAAAAGAAAATTATTAGAAAAGCAAAAAAAAGGAAAAAAGAAAATGAAGAATATTGGACAGGTTAGTATTCCTACTGAAGCTTTTCTTTCGGTGATGAAAAAAAATTAGTTGGCTAAAATTAAAAAATTTGTTAAGATACTAGATATGAGTAACAAAAGAAAACATAGTCGTATGCATACACTCTGGTTGATTATTACTGTTATAGCTGTTTTGGCGATGGTAGCGTTTACTATTGCTCCAATGTTGGTTTCTTATTAAAAAAGTATGAGAAATAGAAACAAAAAATCAGCTAATTATTGGTTGATTAGAGCTATTATTTTTTTAGTTTTGGTCATTGTTGGAATTTTTGGTTTTGCTAGTTTAAAGGAAATGCGTCAAAAAAAAGCCATAGAAAATGAAATTACTTCCCTAAAAAAACAAGCAGAAAAGATTAGGCAGGAGAATATGCAAGTTAAAGAAAAATTAGCTTATTTGAGTAGTGAAGATTATCAGAAAATGAAGGCTAAAGAGAAGTTAAATTTACAAGAGCCAAATGAAAAAGTAATTATTT
>CAZWWQ010000044.1:0-4848 GCA_964637685.1 uncultured Bdellovibrionales bacterium
AACCTTGTAAACTTTATACTCAGTAAACATATTTAGTTATCTTAATCTTATGGCTTGAGAAGGAATCAGAATATTTAGAGCACGTGTTAATAATCTTCAAAACGTTACTCTTACTATTCCACGAAATAAATTAGTGGTGATTACTGGGCTTTCTGGTTCTGGGAAATCTTCTTTAGCTTTTGATGTAGTATATGCAGAAGGTAGCCGACGTTATTTAAAAGGTCTTTCTAGCTATGCTAGACAATTTTTAGAAGTTTCAGGCAAGCCAGATGTAGATAAAATTGAGAATTTAAGTCCTACTATTTCTATTGATCAAAAAAGTATCAGTCGTAGCCCTCGTTCTACTGTAGGAACTTTAACTGAAATTTACGATTATTTACGTATTCTTTATGCTAAGGTCGGTGTTCCTTATTGTCCTCATTGTCAGTTACCTATGGGACGAAAAAGTCATCAGGAGATTTTAAAGGAGCTTCTAGCTTTGCCTGATAAAACATCTGTAATGATATTGGCAAGAGTCAAACCAGAACAGAAAAGTGTTCATGATATTTTAAAAAGTATCAGTCAATTGGGTTATGCTAGGGCTAGGATTGGAGAAAAGGTAATATTAATTAAAGATGCATTATTAATTTCAGAAGAAAAACTCAATGGCAATGTAGAAATCGTTATTGATCGCATTGTCTTACAATCAGATAAGCCTGACAAAGAAAGATTAATAGATTCTATTGAAACAGCCTTCAAGGTGGGTAAGGGTTTTATGGCAGTTTGTCTTAATAAGACAAAAACACAAATATATAATCAGGATTTCGTATGTAGTAATTGCTATTTTAAAATATCTCAGATCACTCCTAAACATTTTTCTTTTAATAGTCCAGAAGGAGCTTGTTCTCATTGTTCAGGTTTGGGTGTGGTGCAAGAATTAGATGAAAAACTTGTTGTTATGAACAAGAAGCTATCTTTAGATGAGGGAGCAATCTTACCTTTAGCTAAAATAAGGGGACGTTTAGGAAAACAAGATAATTATTTAGAAAAATTAAAGAAAATTGGAGCTCAAAAAGGATTTACTTTACGGGAACCGTTGAAAAATATTAGTGCTGATAATTTACGAATTATTCTTTATGGTTGGGGTAAAAAAACAGACAAACTTTTTTTTGAAGGTGTTTTAAATTTAATTAACGAAAAATATAAAAACACAAATTCTTTGTCTTTACGTTCGGAAATTGAAAAGTACATGTTGAAAAAAACTTGTTCTGCTTGCCAAGGAAAAAGATTGAAAAAAGAGTATCTGTCTGTGCTGGTAGCGGGAAAATCTATTGATGAAATAGTTAATCTAGATATAGATTCCTTTCTTCTTTTTTGGAAAGAAAAAAAATTTAATAATAAACAAAAAAAAATAGCTCAGCCATTAATAAAAGAAATGCTCTTAAAAGCTCAGGCGTTAAAAAATGTCGGATTAGAATATTTAACTATTGCTCGTGGAGCTGATTCTTTATCGGGGGGAGAAGGACAAAGAATCCGTTTAGCGACACAACTTAATTCAGAACTTTCGGGTGTGATTTATGTTTTAGATGAACCCACATTAGGATTACATAGTCGAGATACACAAAAATTAATTGTGACTATGCGTAATTTACAAAAAGAAGGAAATTCAGTATTGGTAGTAGAACATGATAGAGAGGTTATTCAAAAAGCAGATTGGATTATTGATATGGGGCCAGGAGCAGGAGAAGAAGGAGGAAAAATTATTTTTGAAGGTGATCAAAAAAAACTTAAAGTAGCTCATACTTCTACTGCTTATTTTTTAAAGCAAGAAGAAAAAATAGTAGCACCTAAAAATGCTTCCTCTCAAAAAACAGACAAAAATTTGGAAATTATTGGAGCAAGAGAGCATAATTTAAAAAATTTAACTGTTAAAATTCCTTTAGAAAAATTAGTAGTAGTTACTGGTGTTTCTGGTTCAGGAAAATCTACCCTAGTAACGGATATTTTGGCTAGAGCTTTAGCTAAACATTTTTTTAGAGCTAAGACATTACCAGGAAAACATCAAAAAATTAAAGGTTTAAAATTTATTAAGAAAGTTATTAATATTAACCAGACACCTATCGGAAGAACTCCTCGTTCTAATGCGGCTACCTATACGGGAATTTTTTCGCTTATTCGAGAACTTTTTGCTAACACGGAAGAAGCCCAAAAACGAAAATATGGAGCTAGTCGGTTTAGTTTTAATATGAAAGGTGGTCGTTGTGAGGATTGTCAGGGTGGAGGAACAAAAAAAATTGAGATGCATCTCTTACCAGATATGTATATTCAATGTGAAACTTGTCAGGGAACTAGATATAATCAGAAAACTTTAGATATTGAATATCAAGGTGTTAACATTGCTCAAGTTTTGGAAATGAGTGTATCTTATGCACATCAATTTTTTAAAAAAACTCCTTTGATTGCGGAAAAACTGAAAACATTGGAAGAAGTAGGCTTAGGTTATTTAAAATTAGGTCAAAGTGCTACTAATCTTTCTGGTGGAGAAGCTCAACGAATTAAATTAGCTACAGAGTTGGCTCGTAAGTCTATGGGGAAAACTTTATATATTTTAGATGAGCCAACTATTGGGTTGCATTTCGAAGATGTAAGGAAATTACTTATAGTTTTAAAAGCTTTGGTAAAAAAAGGGAATACTGTTTTGGTAGTAGAACACAATTTAGATGTAGTTAGGCAAGCGGACTGGGTAATTGATTTAGGTCCTGAAGGAGGAGTTAATGGGGGTGAACTTGTTTATGCTGGATCTGTAGTGGGATTAAAAAAATGTCAACATAGCTGGACAGGAAAATATCTTTAAATATATGTCATTATTGGCTAAAAATATTTTAACTACTATTATTTATTACGATGTTTTGAATTATCCGTTAACTATTTTTGAAGTGGAAAAATATTTAATGACTAATAATGGTGCAGGGTATAAAACATTAATGTCTGAAGAAGGAAGCGTGACTATAAAAAAAACTTTAGCAGGAGAAGAATTAAAAAAATATATAGAGGAATTTCGTGGCTTTTATTTCTTACGTGGACGTAAAAAATTAGTACAACAAAGAATTGAAAAACATAAAATCTCTCAACAAAAAATAAAAATTATCCAAAAAGTAAGTCGTTGGTTGCGGTTTGTGCCAGAAATAAAAATGATAGCAGTAACAGGAAAAGTAGCTATGCGTAACGCTTCTCCTAAAAGTGATTTAGACGTGTTGATTATTTTAAAACGAAGAAGAATTTTTATAGGCAGGATTCTTGTTACAGGTTTGGTGCATATGCTGGGTAAAAGAAGACACGGAAATAAAATTACTGACCGAATATGTTTAAATTGTTTTTTAACAGAGGATGCTTTAAAAATACCAACAGCTGATTTTTTTTCTGCTTCAGAATATTTTTTTATGTTTCCAGTTTTTGGGTGGAAAACTTTTCAAAAATTTCAAAAAGAAAATAATTGGATAAAAAATTATAAAGCTAACTATGAAATAAGTAAAATAACTAATGCAGACTTAATAGTGGATAGTTATTGGTCACAACTAATAAGAAAAACGGGGGAGAAAATATTAGCTGGAACTTTAGGAGATTATTTAGAAAAAAAATTAAAAAAATGGCAATTGTCTAGGATTGAACGTGATCCAAGGACTCACCGCAAAGGAAGCGGTGTAATGGCAACAGATAAAGCACTTATTTTTTGGCCATATCCTCGTGGTCCTAGAGTTTATGAGCAGTTTAAAAATAAATTAAAAGAATTAGGAATAGAATAAAAAATAAAAGTTTGTTTGTTACTGAATTAATCTAGTAATGTTTTTAAAGTAAAAAATGTTTAGGTAGCTATTGCTAGCATTTTTTGTTGATTATTAAGCTGAAAGAGAATAAAATAGAATTAATAGACAAGGTATTTTAATTTTTTAAAAAAACAATATGAAAATGAAGAACTTTAAAAATTTTACTAATCTTTATGAGTTGAGTAAAACATTGAGGTTTGAGTTAAGGCCGGTAGGGGAAACAACAAAAATGTTAAAAGAAAATAAAGTTTTTGATATTGATGAAAATATTAAAAAGAAATACGAGGCTACAAAGCCTTTTTTTGATAGATTGCATAGAAAATTTGTTAAAGAAGCCTTAAGTAATATTGCCTTAGAAGGGTTGAGTGATTATCTTGAGACATATAAGAAATTTACCAATGACAGAAAAGATAAAGAAAGTCAAAAAGAACTAGAAAAACAAGAAAAGTTATTGCGAAAACAAATAAAAATATTTTTTGACTCTCAAGCAAATCAATGGAAAGAAAAATATAATAAAATTAATTTTAAAAAAAGTGGTTTAAATATTCTATTTGAAGAGTCTATTCTTCAGTTGTTAAAAGAAATTTATGGTAAAGAAGACGATGCATTTCTGAAAAATGATGACAAAGAGTTTATTTTTGATAAAGACGGCAATAAAATATCAATTTTTGATAGTTGGAAGGGATTTACAGGTTATTTTAAAAAGTTTTTTGAAACACGGAAGAATTTTTATAAAGATGATGGAACTTCAACGGCTATTGCTACGAGAATAATTGATCAAAATTTGCGTAGATTTTGCGATAACATTTTTATTTATAATAAAATAAAAAACAAGTTTGATTTTTCTTCTCTCGAAAAAGAACAAAATGTTGTATTGGAAGAAATCTTTACTACTGCGTATTATATGGATTGCGTGCTACAGGATGACATTGATTTATATAATGGAGTTTTGGGAGGAGAAACGCTTGAAGATGGAACAAAAATTAAAGGATTGAATGAAGTTATAAATAAATACAGACAGGATAACAAAGGTGATAAAATTCCA
>CAZWWQ010000045.1:0-4817 GCA_964637685.1 uncultured Bdellovibrionales bacterium
AAAACTATTAGTTTTATAAGTGTTCATGTGCCGATTATTAAAAATATTATTATTAAGGTTAATTGTGCTCGTTTTGCTAGAATATACAGTTCATTATTAAGAAGTGGTGTTTCAGTGGTAGAGGCTTTGAAAATAATTTCTCGAACGTTAACTAATTATTATAATAAAGAAGCTTATGAATATAGTGTGCAAGAAAAACAAAAAGGAATAACTCTAAGTAAAATAATTGCTAAAAGGCCACAGATTTTTCCAGTGCTAGTAATTCAAATGGTAGAAGTGGGAGAATCAACTGGGATGACAGAAAGTGTTCTTTTGAAATTAGCGGAGTTTTATGAAGAAGAAGTTAGTCAATTATCCAAAAATATGTCATCTATTATTGAACCAATACTAATGATTTTTATTGGTTCAGCAGTAGGATTTTTTGCAGTATCTATGTTACAGCCGATGTATAGTATTATGGATAACATTAAATAAGTTTTTTAAATATTAGTTATGCTATATAGAAATAATTATTTTTCAATAAAAGCTAATAAAGGTTTCACTCTTATTGAATCGTTAGTTTTTCTTTTTATTTTTTCTTTAATTACAATAACTTTTTACCAAGTTATAACTGTTGGTAGTAATCTTATTTTAGTTTCTAAAAATAAATTAGGGGCAGTAGCCTTAGCTAATGAGAAAATGGAAATTATTCGTAATTTAAAATATGATGATGTCGGTGTGGTAGGAGGAGCTTGTGTTGGAACTATTCCTCAAGACGAAGAAGTGACAGAAAATGGAAGAAAATATCATGTGCATACATTGGCTATTTATGTAGATGATCCTTTTGATGGAATTTTAAATGGTAATCCTAATGATTTAGCTTATGAAGATTATAAAATGGTGCAGATAACGGTTTCTTGGAATGAAGGAAGTACAAATAAGGGAAGTGTTTCTTTGACTTCTCAATTTGTTCCAGCTGGCTTAGAAGCGATTAACCCAGCAGATGGAATTTTGTCAATCAATGTTTTTAGTGATCAGGCGGGAGGAGTGGCAGTGGCAGGAGCTACAGTTCAGATAAGCAACTCTGATTTAAGTTTTAATGAATCTAGACAAACAGATACTACTGGCAATGTTATGATTGTAGGAGCTAAACAGTCTATTCAAAAATATAGAATAGCAGTGAGTAAAAATGATTATGAATCAGTCTCTACTCTTCCTCCTTTTCCTGTTTCTACTTTTAAGCCAGTAGATGTAGATGCTTCAGTAGTGGCTGGTTCTCTGAATGTGATTAATATAATAGAAAATAAGGTGGCTAATATAAAAATAACTACGGTAGATCACTTAGATAATCCAGTGGCTAATATTAATTTTATTTTGTCGGGTGGACGAAAAATAGGAACAGATGCTACTGATCCAGCTAAATTTATCTATAATTTAGATGTTACTGATAAAACAGATAGCAATGGAAAGAAGGAATTTAATTCTATTAGTCCTGGTCAATATACTTTTGCTTTAGCACCTACAGAAACTAGCTATACATTGATTGGAATTGATTCTATATCACCTTTTGCTGTAGCTTCAGACACAACGAAAGATATTAAAGCTAAGGTAGCGAGTAATAATGAAACAGCTTTGTTGCTAAATATTATAAAAAGTACAGACAATACTCCTATTGTAGGAGCTACAGTAGAATTAAAAAATACTAGTTTAAATTATGATGAAACTATAGTTACTGGTGCTGATGGGATGGCTTTTTTTCCAACAACAGCGGATACTTTTCAACCTGAAACCTATAGTGTCTCAGTTAAAGCTAGCGGTTTTAAAGATAATACAGGAAATGAAACAGTCAATCAAGGAAGTTTAACCAGTGATCCTATTAAAATGGTAGCTGAATAAATTTAAAATAAGATAAATAAATGAAGGAAAAAAAAACAGGAGAATTAGGCATGACTTTAATTGAAATGTTAATGGCTATTGCTATTTTATCCATCGGAATGGCTGGTTTTACTTTATTGTTTTCTCGTACATGGCAATTTAATAAATATACCATAGAAATGGGTCAGACTTCTATGAATGTTTCTCAGGGTTTAAATAAAATAGTTGATTATGTAAGAAGAGCTAAGCAAGGAGATAACGGAGCCTATCCAATTGTATCGGCTGACGATAAAGATTTAGTTGTATACTGTGATTATAACAAAAATAACATTACGGAACGGTTGCATTTTTATAAAAACGGACAAGATATTTTAATGGGTATTACAGAGCCAACCAATACTTTACCGAAAACTTATCCAGTCGGAGATCAACAAGTAATAACTATCGTATCGCATATTATTAATGATGATAGTAATGCTATTTTTTCTTATTATAATCAAAATTATCCAGCTGATACAATAAATAATCCCTTAGTTACTCCATCTGTTCCTTCTAATATACGATTAATTAAAATATATTTGGAAATTAATATAGATCCTAATCATGCTCCAGATAATATAAAAATGCAGTCTTTTGTGGAATTAAGAAATCTTAACGATTATGTGCATAATTAAATATGAAAAATAAATGAGAATGAAAACTCAAGTGAAAAAAAGAAAAGGGACTGTTTTAGTTTATGCGTTAGTAATTTTAACAGCAGTTTCTATTATCGTAGTTTCTTTACTCAGCTATATCACTTCTCAGTTAAAATTTAGTACTAATAGGGTAGAAAAAGAAAAAGCTTTTCAAATAGCTGAAGCAGGAATTTATTGGTATAATTGGTATTTGGCTCATGAGACAGCTGGAAAAACTGCTCAACAGATTAATAATTTTTGGCAGAATGGAACTGCTTTAGGAGTAGCTACTCCTTATGAACATAATTTTACCGATATTAATGGAGTAGTTATTGGTAAATACAGTATTGTAGCTCAAAAACCAGAACCCAATTCAACGATTGCTATAGTGACTTCTACTGGTTGGACTAATAAGTTACCTAATGTAAAAAGAACTATTGAAGTGCGATTTCGTCGTCCATCTTGGAGCGAGTATGCTGTATTGGCTAACGATTTTATGCGTTTTGGGACAGGAACTAATGTTTACGGAAAAATTACCTCCAATGAAGGAATTCGTTTTGATGGAGTAGTTTACAATGTCGTTTCTAGTGCTGTTAGTACTTACGATGATCCAGATCATAGTGGAGGAGATGAATTTGGCGTACATACGCATGTTAATCCTCCACCCGGAACAGGAGTTAATAATTCTTTTCGCCCTTTGGAAGCACCGCCTAACTCAGTTCCTAATCGCAGTGATGTTTTTAAGGCTGGGCGTGTTTTTCCTGTTCCATCTATTAGTTTTAATGGTGTTGTCTCTGATTTGGCGTATATGAAAACAGAATCTCAAAATCCAGCTCATGGTTTATATTTTGACGATAGTGGTTTTGGTCGTCATATTGTTTTTAAGACCAATGGTACGGTAGATATAAGTAAAGTACTAAGTTATGATACAGCCTCTAATTCTATTACTAATGAAACTGCTTCTACTAATTATACTATTCCCAACGATGGAATTATTTTTGTAGAAGATAATGCTTGGGTAGAAGGAACGGTAAATAATAATAAAATTACAGTAGCAGCAGCCAATTTAAATGGTGGTGATCCAGCTAATATTTTTATTGGTATGCATGATATTAAATATACCAATTTTGATGGTAAGGATATAATCGGATTAATTGCTCAAAATGATATTGAAGTTGTTAGGGACAGTCAAGATTTCCTTACTATTGATGCAGCTCTTTTAGCTCAAAGTGGAAGAGTAGGAAGAATCCATTATGGTACTTGGTGTACTCACTGGGCTCATTGGTGGTGGTTTACTTGGTGTGATACACAGGTAACAGATCACAGAAATACTATTACACTTAATGGATCTATGGCAACTAATCATCGTTATGGTTTTGCTTGGACAGATGGAACGGGTTATGCTAATAGAATATTAAATTTTGATAATAATTTATTGTATTATCCACCACCTTATTTTCCTACGGGAACCGATTATTCTATCGATCTTTGGAAAGAACTTTAAATGTGTTAAAATAAGTTTATGCATTTTTGGAACAAAAAAATAATTAATTTTGAGAATAAATATTTTGGAATAGATATTAGCGATTTGTCGGTAAAGGTTTTTCAGTTAGAAAAAAAAGGTAATGTAGATAAAATTAGGAGTTTTGGAGTAGAAAATTTAAGTAAGGGATGTGTTACAGATGGAAGAATTATAGATAAAGATAAATTAATCAAAGTTGTTAAAAAAACTATTCAAAGGGCGGGACCTCAAAAAATAAATACTAAAAAAGTAATTTGCTCTATTCCCGAATCAAAATCTTTTTTGCGTATTATTACGTTACCTTTAATTAATAAAAAGGAAGCTCATGAATCAATTAAATGGGAGATAGAATCTAATATCCCTTTGTCTGTTGAGAATGTCTATTTTGATTGGCAATTCTTAGATCAAAAAAACGGAAAGCAAAATGTTTTAGCGGTAGCAGTGGCTAAAGAGGTAGTAGATGATTTAATGGAAGTTTTAGAAAAAAGTGGTTTGTCAGTTTATGGCATAGAAATGGAAACTATTGCTATGGCGAGGAGTTTAGTAGCGACTGAGGCTAAAATAGACGAATCTTTTTTGCTAGTTGATTTAGGAGAAGAAAAAACTAGTTTTATTGTTACTGAGAGCAATATTCCTTATTTCACTTCTAGCATTCCTTTTTCTTCCGTTGGTTTAACGGACGCTATTGCTAAGGCTCTTAAAATTTCTAAAACAGAGGCAGAAAAGTTAAAACTAACTAAAGGTATTGAATATTCAAATAAAAATCA
>CAZWWQ010000046.1:0-4726 GCA_964637685.1 uncultured Bdellovibrionales bacterium
TAGAAGTTTGTCTTTTAGTAATACCCATTCAGTAGCCTTAAATGAAGCAAAACTGATGATGAATTATATAGTTAGCAATGCTTACTCACAAGAAATTTATATTACTGGAAGAACAAAATATTTTTCTCGTTACTATAAACCATTTCTTTATTTGGGGAAAAAGTTTTATCCAGAAATTGAAATAAAAAGAGGAGATAAGACTGAGAAAATAAAATCAGGAGCTACTGTTTACTATATCAGTAAGCCATTGTCTGTGGTAAAGATTAAAAAGAAAACTTTTTTAGGGCGAAAGGTAAAAAACTATAGGATTTTTGCCAATTTAGTCATTATTGAATATTAAAAAATAAACTAATGGGTTGCACCAGTATGAAAAAAATATTACAGAAAATTCCCAAAAACGTTTGGATTCTAACAGGTATCATCCTAGTTGGTATATTTTTGCGAACCTATAATTTTCATAATTTTTTGCGTTTTAATCCTGATCAAGCACGGGATGCTGGGATTGTACGTAATGTGGTAGATGGAAAAAGTAGCTTACCATTACTGGGTCCCAAAGCAGGGGGAACAGAATTTAGATTAGGTCCAGTTTTTTATTATTTTGAAATTACTAGTGCTAAGATTTTTGGAAATTTTCCAGATAAAATGGCTTATCCCGATCTTATTTTCTCCATTCTCTCTATTTTAATTTTGTATTTATTTTTGCGTAAATATTTTAGCCGTAATGTTTCTTTATTGTCCGTAGCTTTGTTCACCGTGTCCTTTTACGCGGTGCATTATTCACGTTTCGCTTGGAATCCCAACTCCATTCCTTTTTATGCAATGCTCTTTTTATATACTATGTCGGAAATCTCCTTTAACGGTAAAAAAGGAAAAACGTTTTGGTGGGCAATAGTTTTAGGGATTGTTTTAGGAATTGGGATACAATTGCATTCGCTTCTGCTTTTTATTTTTCCAATAGTGTTAGTAATTTATTTTACCTATCTTTTTTTTAAAAAAAATCCTGCTTGGAAATATATTTTCTGGGTTATTTTTTTGGCTTTAGTAATAAATATTCCACAAATTGTTAGTGAAACTGATACTGGTGGAAAGAATATTCAAGCTTTTTTCAAAGGAGTGCATACTAAATCATCTAGAAGCGGTACTTATGTAGATAAATTCGTATTAGATACAGTTTGCCATATTCAAGCCGACAGTTTTATGATAATTCCAATTGGAAACGACAGCCAATGTGATTTTATAGATGTAACTAAAAATATTAAAAAAAATAGCCAAAAAACCAATGGTTTGTTTAAAAATTTTATTTTACTGAGTAATATAATGGTAGCCATTGTTTTTTCTTTGGGTGGTTATTTTTTATTGATTTATTTTTGGAGACGAGAAACCAATGTGGAGAAGAAAAACTTTTTAGGTCTTACACTGCTCTATATTTCAATGTTTTTTCTTATTTTAATTCCGTTAGCAGATGAAATTTCTTTTCGTTTTTTTCTGGTCACAGAATTTTTACCATTTATTTTTTTGGCATTATGGATGAAATTTCTTAATCAGTATTTTGGTAAGAAAGGCTGGATTGCGAGTATTTTAGTGATAATTGTGCTGGTTGCGGTTAATATCCGTTTCATTGAAAACAACTTTGCCTATCTATCCGGTCAACGTTTAGTAGGAAATAACGGATTTGAAGATATTAAATTAAGCGAAGTGGAATTTATGTCGCGCTTTATTGAATCGCATTCTTCCAGCACGAAAAATGTTTATTTAAAGGGAAAGGCCGGAGAACTTTTTAAAATTGTAAAACCGATAAATTATTTTACTAAGAAAAGGGGAATTAAGGTAGTGAGATTAAGAAAAAATATTCAAATAACCAAGAATGATAAACTATTCTTGCTTAACATTGCTAATAATCCTAAGGAAAATGTCCAACTTTCTCAAAATATAATCAATATTTATAATATTCTTGCTTTTGGTCAATTTGCAAGAGTCAGAATTTATCAGCTGGAGGTAAAATAGAAAACAAAAAAATATGGGTATTTTTCATCTGGTAACTTTTTCAACGGCGTTTACTTGGGTCATTGCACACGGCTATATTCTGATGTTTATTGCTATGCTAATTGAAGGTCCAATTATCACGGCGGCGGCGGCTTTTGCCGTGGCACTGGGATATTTTAGTCTTCCTATCGTTTTTATGTTAGCTCTTCTAGGAGATATAATAGCAGATATCGTTTATTATTTAATTGGCTATTTTAGTCGCATTACTATAATAGAAAAGTATGGAAAATTTGTAGGACTTTCTCAAAGTAGGATGAAAAGAATTGAAAAATTAATCAACAGTCATCCAATAAAAACACTAATTGTTTTAAAACTAATGCCCATTCTTCCTACACCTGGCTTAATGATTGTTGGAAGTACGCGAATGAAATTAAAAAAATTTATAACTATTAGTAGCATTATTATTTTACCGAAAACCATCTTCTTTTTAGTTGTCGGATATTATTTTGGTGAGGCTTATAATATAATAATGAAACGTTTTGAGAAAGGTACGCTAATGTTTTTTTTATTTGCTATTATATTAGGGATGATTTATTATTTATTTAATAAATTTACTCAATTTTTAGCTAAAAAAATAGAGAAAATTTAGGCTAAAAATAATACATAACTATTTTAAAAATATGAGAATTGCTATTTTTTCTGATAATTTTTATCCTGAAATTAGTGGGATTTCTGATTCTATAATTTCTTTAGCTAAAAAATTAGCCCAAAAAGGACATCAAATTGCTTTTTTTGTTCCTCAATATACGCCAAAAGACTTTAAAATAGCTAATTATTCTTATCAAGAATTAGATTTAGGAGAAAATATTCAAATTCAACGTTTTTTTTCTTTTCCTTATCCAAATTCTCCAACTAAGCAATCTCGTCTAATAATTCCTACTCTATGGCGTTGGAGAAAAGTGAAAAAATTTAATCCAGATATTATTTATACACAAGATATTTTTGGTATGGGATTAGAAGCTCTTATTGCTGCTAAAATATTAAAAACTATTTTTTTAGGTACTAATCATACGCCGATTACCGAGTTTTTAAAATATGGTCCAGTTCGTGGAAAATTGATAGATAAGCTTTCTTTAAAGTATGTTAGTTGGTACTATAATCATTGTCGTTGGATTTCGGCTCCTAATAAAATAATAATTTCTGAAATGAAAGCCAACGGATTTAATAAAACAGCTAAAGTCATTTCTAATCCCATTGAGTTAAAAGATTTTCAAGCTTATTCGGTAGCTGAAAAGAGAGAGTTAAAAGAAAAATTAGGACTTTCTAAAAATACTATCATTTATACGGGACGATTAGCTCCAGAAAAAAATATTGATGTGGCTATTAGAGCAATAGCTTTAGTAAAGGAAAAAATTCCAGATGTTAATTTGGTTTTAACTGGATATGGTAGTGCTCAAGGAGAATTAAAAAAATTAGCTCGTAGATTAAAAGTAAGAGAAAATGTTAAATTTTTTGGTTTTGTAGAATATGGAAAACCTTTTACTGATTTGTATAATGCTTGTGATATATTTGTAGTGACCAGTACAGCGGAAATGCAATGTATGAGTATGATGCAAGCTATGGCTTGTGGTTTACCGGTTATTGCTGTAAAAGCTTGGGCACTTCCAGAATATGTAAATGCTCAAAATGGTTATTTAATTGATGCAGGAGATTTCACTGCATTAGCTAAAAAAATTGTTTATTTGTTGAAAAATCCTCATAAAAGAGTTACACTAGGGGAGGGAGGAATAGATTATGTAGCTAATTTTTCGGCTGAAAAGATAGCTACAAATTGGGAATTAATGTTTGAAAAAACTTTAAAAATTATAGACAATAAATAAAAATTTTATGAAATTAAGTTTTGTAATTCCCGCTTACAATGAAGAAAATTATCTGGGAAAAACACTGGAGTCAATTACAAGGGCGGTAACTAGAAGTAAAGAAGAGATTGAAATCATCGTAGTTAATAATGCCAGCACAGATCAAACAAAAAAAATTGCTCAAAAATTTCCGCAAGTTATTCTAGTAGATGAATTACGGAAAGGTTTGCCTATGGCACGTCAAGCTGGATTTGAAAGATCTACGGGGGATTTGATTGCCAATGTAGATGCTGACTGTTTATTGCCATCTGATTGGATTAAAAAAGTTTTTTTTGAATTTTCTCGAAACGATGATTTAGTGGCTTTAAGTGGACCTTATATTTATTATGATTTACCGTGGACAACTAATTTATTAGGATATATTTATTATTTTTTTGGCTACTTAATTCATTTAGTTAATCATTATATATTAAAAAAAGGAGCAATGATTCAAGGAGGAAATTTTGTTTTACGTAAAACAGCTCTAGAAAAAGTAGGTGGTTTTAATACAAAAATAAATTTTTATGGTGAAGATACTGATATAGCCAATAGAATTCAAAAAGTAGGAAGAGTGTACTTTAAATTTAGTTTTTCAATGTATACTTCGGGAAGACGATTAGAGAAAGAAGGTTATCTAAAGACTTTCTTCTATTATGTAGCTAATTTTTTTTGGGTATTATTTTTCAAAAAACCCTTTACTCAAAAATATACTTGTGTTAGTAATAAAAAATAAATTAAAAAAATGCTTCAAGAAATAAAGAAATTATTTAATATTAAAAAAGAAAGAAAACGACGATTATATATAGATCTAATTTTTTTTGTGCTTTCATTTTCTGTAGTACGTC
>CAZWWQ010000047.1:0-4550 GCA_964637685.1 uncultured Bdellovibrionales bacterium
ATATTTATAAAAAGAAATACAAAGTAAAATATTGTATTGGTTGTGAATTAGAAAAAACAGATAGTGAATTAGAGGAAGGTTTTTGTCCACTTCACCCAGGAAAAAAATTAGAAGTTATTGAAGAAGAAAACTATTTTTTTCGATTTAGTAGTTTTCAAAAAAAACTTTTAAATTTCTATGAAAAAAATCCTGAATTTGTGAGGCCAGAAAAAAGATTTAATGAGATAAAATCTTTTGTGAAACAAGGATTAGAAGATTTTTCTATTTCTCGTTTAAAAAATAAAATGCCTTGGGGAATTGCTGTTCCGGATGATGACACCCAAGTAATGTATGTTTGGTTTGATGCTTTAACGAACTATATTTCTACCTTAGGTTGGCCCAACGAAGAAGAGAAGTTTCAAAAATTTTGGGGAACAAAGGATAAACCAAAAGCAATTCAAATTGCTGGTAAGGATAATTTACGACAGCAATCAGCTATGTGGCAGGCGATGTTAATGGCAGCTGATTTACCTACTAGCCAACAAGTTTTTATCAATGGTTTTATCAGTGTAGCTGGTCAAAAAATGAGTAAATCTTTAGGTAATGTAATTGCTCCTCAAGAAATGGTGGATCGATTTGGGGTAGATGGAACTAGATATTTATTGCTAACAAAAGGAGCCTTAGGAGAGGATAGTGATATTTCTTGGAAAAGATTAACAGAAAAATACAATGCTGATTTAGCTAACGGATTAGGAAACTTAGTTATGCGAGTAGTAAAATTAGGAGAAAATATTCAGTTTGATTGGTGTAAACTCCAGTATAATATAACAGAAATAACTAAGAAGAATTTCAAGGAAATGGATTTAGATAAAGAGTTAAAAAATATAATGAAACAAGTAGGAAAAGCTAATAAATTAATAGAAAAAACAAAGCCTTGGGAATTAGCTAAAAATAATTTATCTGAATTTCAAAAAATTATGCAAAAATTATTTACAGAGCTATTTATTATTAGTAAAAGATTAGAACCTTTAATGCCAGGAACAGCCAAAAAAATAAAAACTATTTTAGAAACTAAAAAAAGAATTATTTTGTTTGCAAGAATTAAATAAAAATAGATGTTTATTGATATCCATAGTCATTTAGATGATCAACAATTCAAGGATGATCGCTCAATTGTGATTGAGCGAGCGTTTACTAATGGAATAGAAAAAATAATCAATATTGGTGCTGGCATTGGAAGTTCTGAACGGTCAGTTAAATTAGCTCAAAAAGAAAAAAATATTTATGCGTCAGTGGGTTTGCATCCTAGTTATTTTGATCGGTATCAGAAAAAAAGTTGGGTCTATTTTAATAAACTGGAAAAACTAGCTAAGAAAGAAAAAGTGGTGGCTATTGGTGAAGTTGGTTTAGAATATTTTAGACGAGGAGAAGGGAAAATAACTTTAGCCCAAAAAAAAATTCAACAAAAAGGATTTGAGGATCAATTAAAAATAGCTCAAGCGTTAGAGTTACCAGTAATTATTCATTGTCGAGGAAAGAAAGCAGAAAAAGGTAGTTTATACCGGGAAACCGATGAGGCTTATGAAGATGTTCTAGCTATAATTAAAAAATTTTCTCACCTAAAATATATTTTTCATAGTTTTGGTGGGCGATTGGATTTTACTAAAAAAGTTTTATTGTTAAAAAATGTGAGTTTTTCGTTTACGGGGAATATTACCTATGCTAAACCAAAAGCAGAAATTTTAGAGGTGATTAAGGCTATCCCTTTAGAAAAAATAATGGTGGAAACTGATTGTCCTTATTTAGCTCCAGAACCAATGCGAGGGAAAAGGAATGAGCCAGCCTATGTGCGTTATGTAGCGGAAAAAATAGCAGAAATAAAAGAAATTTCTCTTGAGCGAGTAGCCAAGGAAACTATGAAAAATGCTCATAAAATTTTTGAATTTTAAAGTAAAAACTTACATTTCTTGACTTTTTTGTTAATTTATCAGACAATTAAGTGGTGGTATAAATTCATTTTAATGGAAAATAAAAAAGAAGTAACTAAAATTCCTTGGTGGCAGCCAAGCTTAATTCTTTTTGGTAGGCTTTCTGGTTGGATTGCTGGACCAGTTATTCTAGCTGTCTATTTGGGAAAATGGTTGGATCAGAAATACGGAACAGATCCTTGGTTATTTCTTTCTTCTGTCGGTGTGGCTTTTGGAATTTCTTCCTATGGAATCATAAGAGATTCTTTGCGGGAGATGAAAAGAATTGAAAAAGAAACCCAAAAAATGATTCGAGAAGAGAAGAAAGAAAAAATGAAAAGTTTAAAATAATGGAGATAAATTCTCTCAACTTTTAATTAAATGACTACTTATAATACTCCAATAGAAACTAGTTCTCCTCTTTATGCGGAACCTATAACGCATATAGGTAGTTTCGTGATAACTAATTCTATGTTGAGCAGTTGGATAGCGGTATTTATTTTAGTAACTTTCTTAGTTATTTTAAGTAGAAAAATCAAAAAAATTCCTCAAGGAATTCAAAATATTTTTGAGATAATTTTAGAGAAGGCTTTTGAGTTAGCAGATAGTGTAACAGGTGATCGTCGTAAATCAGAAAAATTCTTACCTATTACGCTAACTCTTTTTTTATTTATTTTAGTTAATAATTGGATGGGGTTATTGCCTGGGATGGGAACTATTGGTTTTGTAGAAAAAGAAAAGGCCCATTTAATGTTTGTGCCTTTTTTACGGGGAGGAACAGCAGATATTAATACTACTTTGGCTTTAGCCCTTTTTGCGGTGGTAGCCTCACATATCTTTGGTATCCTAACTATTGGGACATGGAATCATTTCAATAAATATATTAACTTAAAAGCTTTTCGAGACATTCCTCGAAAAATTAAAAAAGATTTTTCGGTAATTGTTATTAATCCTATTAAGGCTTTTGTGGGATTGATTGAAATAATTGGAGAAATAGCTAAGGTAGCTTCTTTATCTTTTCGTCTTTTCGGTAATGTTTTTGCGGGGGAAGTCTTATTGGTTTCTATGATGGCTATCTGTGCCTATCTTGTTCCGTTACCCTTTATGTTTATGGAGCTTTTGGTTGGCTTGATTCAAGCTTTGATTTTTGCTATGCTAGCTTTAGTATATTTAGTGATTGCTACAGATCAACAAGCGGAGCATTAGGCTCATTTTTTATTTTTTAAAAAAGATATTATTAGATATTTAAATTAATTAATTTATTTTATTTTCTAGTCAACTTAAGATATTTTTCAGTCGGCTAGTAAAATAAAGAAATGTTTATGGATTTAACAATGATGGCTAAAGCCATTGCAATAGGAGTAGGATCAATTGGACCAGCTTTGGCAATTGGAAGAATTGGAGCGAAGGCGATGGAATCTATAGGTCGTAACCCAGAATCAGCGGATAAGATTTTAGTGCCAATGCTTTTGGCCTCTGCTTTTGCAGAAGCGGTATCAATTTATGCTTTAGTTATTGCTTTTTCAATCAAATAAGCGAGTGTTTTTATTTGGTTTCTCTCTTTGATTAAAAAGAGGGGAATCAAGATAAGAATGTAAATAATTAACTGATAATTTTAAAAATGGACGAGCTAGTAAAAACTTTTCATATTGAATCTAATTTTCTTTTAGCACAATTAATTAATTTTACAATTGTTTTATTGGTGCTCTATAAATTTACTTATAAGCCTATTCTTAAAGTATTAAATGAACGAACGGATAAAATAGCTAGAGGTTTAAAAGATTCAGAAAAAGCGACTCAAAAATTAGAAGCAATTTCAGAAAAAGAAAAAAATATTTTAAAAAAAGCTAAAATAGAAGCTCAAAAAATTATTGATCAAGGAGAAGAAACAATCAAAAAAAATCAAGAACTAACCTTAAGACAAACGAAGGAGCAAACTCAGAAAATGTTTCAAGAAACAAAAAAACAGATAGAAGAAGAAAAAAAGAAAATAATAATAGAGGCGAAAAAGGAAGTGGCGGATTTAGTAATTATGATTACTCAAAAAATAGTAGCCGAAAAACTTGATGAAAATAAAGACAGAGCTTTTATTGAAAAAATAATTAATAGTTAAAAATAGTTAAAGTTTTTATGCAAGCGACAATTAAACAATATTCTCAAGTTCTGTATGAAATGACTAAAAGTAAATCTCCAAGCGAAGTAGATAAAGTAGTGGCCAGTTTTGTGGATATTTTAGCTCATAATGGGCAGTTAAAAATACAGAAATCAATTGTTAAAAAGTTTGGAGAAATTTATAATCAGGAAAATAAAATTATAGAAGTTCAAGCAACTAGCTGTCAAAAGATAGATTCTCATACGCAACATTATTTGGAGCAGTATTTGAGTAAAAAATACGCTGTTGAGAAAATTATAATAAATAATAAAATAGACAAAGATATTCAAGGAGGAATTATTTTACAAATAAATGGTGAACGATTAGATGGAAGCATTAGACGTCAATTGGTAGAATTAAAAAAGCGGTTGGAAAAGTAATTTTAAATTATGAAGTAAAAATTAAATATATAAGTTATAAAATTTTTAGTATGAATAAAGATTATATTGTAG
>CAZWWQ010000048.1:0-4545 GCA_964637685.1 uncultured Bdellovibrionales bacterium
TTCCATTGTTTTATTTTTAATATTAAAAACATAGCCAGTAAAATACCAAGGGAATCAATCAACACATCTCTTATCCTTCCATCTCTACCAAAAACAAAAGTTTGATGCCATTCATCTGACATAGCATACAACAAAGTTAAAATTGTTGAAAATAAAATTGTTCTTTTCTGTGTAAATTTTAGTGAGAAATAAAAATAAATTAAACTACCTAAAATAAAGTATTCAATCACATGAAATGTTTTTCTTTCTAAAAAATAGAATAGATTATTAAATAGTTTAGCACTTCCTGGCAGAGTCGAAAGCCAAATAATTTTACTTGCCCAAAATAGAATTAGTCCTCCTGCTTCTATTTTTTTACTTCTATTTTTTTCCATCAATAAAAAATAATTCAGTTAATAAAATAGCTATTGACTATAACGATATTCCACATTACATCCCCCTTCCACAGAAACCATACAAGCTCCTTGCGGATTATCTGGCGTACAAATTTTACCGAAAAGTGGACACTCTATTGGTTCAATCAACCCTTGTAAAACTTCTCCACAACGACAAGCACTTGGCTTAATTTTTATTCTTTTTTTTATAGCCTTTATTTGTTTCTGATAAATAAATTCTGCGTCTTGTTTTTGATATTTTTTTCTTAATTTCAAACCCGATTTTTTAATTATTCCTAACCCTCTCCAAGGACTATCAGTAATTCTAAAAGTATCTTTTATTAAAGCCAGAGCTTTTTTGTTTCCTTCTTTTTTAACTAAGCGGGTATATTCATTTTCTACCAAAATTTCTTTTTTTATGATTTGGCTCAATAACATATCAATTGCCAAAAGCACATCTATGGCTTCAAACCCAGCTACTACTTGAGGGATTTTAAATTGCTGATAAACCTCTGTCCCAATTATGGCACTAACATGCCCAGGATCAAAAAAACCGTCTACTTTAATTTTTTTATTTTTTAACAAGGCTTCCATAGCTGGTGGAAAAATTTTATGCGAAGAAAAAACAGTTAGTCCTTGTTGAATTCCCCAAGCTGTCGCTGGTGTTGTTGTTTCAAAACCTAAACCCCAAAAGACTAATCGGGGTTCTTTTTTTTGAATAACTAAGGCTTGTGCTACATCATAAATTGCATAAACTTTAGCTCCTTTTTGTCGTGCTTCTTCAAGACTACCTAAGTTACCTGGCACATTGATAGCATCTCCATAAGCTGCAATTGGAACATTAGATAAAGCTAACCCAGCAATTAAATCTACTTCTGTTTGATCAATAACACAAACTGGGCAACCCGGTCCAGAAACTAATTGAATATTCTTTGGCAAAATACTTTTCAACGCATTCTCTGCTACCGTTTGAGTATGTGTTCCACACAATTCCATAAAACGTAAAGGACGTTTAATTTCCTTAGCCTTTCTCCGAATGTTAATCAATATTTTTTGATAATCCATAATTCATTTTTTAATAACTAGCTATTCTTGCTTGTTTTTTTATTCTCTAATCTAGTCACCCATAAACTATTCCAGATTCCTTCACTTTACTCTCATATACTGTAATATAGAAATAAAATTCTAATCCTTTTTTATAGCTTCTTTTTTAAATAAGCATTCATTTCATCTGCATAATCTTTTTCCATTTTCTCAATCGCAAAACCAGCATGTACCATTACATAATCTCCTTTTTTAACTTCCACCAAGCTAATATTAATTTCTTTTTTCAATCCTTGAAAATCAACCATCGCTAAGGGTTTTTTAATTTTTTCTATTTTTCCTGGAATAGCTAAACACATATTATTTTATTTTAAAACTTTGACCACCACCATTATCACAACCCTTTGAACAAACTAAAGCTTCCAGAAAATCTATTCTACTTTCTCTCTTTTGTATTTTATCCAATTCTTTTTTAATCTCATTCACTCCACTAACTGATTTAACCTCAAAATCACCTTGAGTTTTTTGTTTAACAATTTTTGCTAACTGACCACTTTCATAAAGTTTTTGGTATTCAGGATCCACTTTAGTTAAAAATTTATCCCATGAAATTCTTTCCAAGCCAGTTGTTACTAATTTATTCCTTCTCACCATTCTCCCTAATTCACGTACAGTAATAATATTATCTAACCAAGAACTTTGCATTTTTTTTCTCGCTGTGCAAGAAGAAATTAAAACCGTAAAGATTTTATTAGTATTAATTTTTTCTCGTTGCGCATATTCTAGCTTAACTGCTCGTGCCATAATCTCTTCTGGACGTTCTACTTGAGTAATATTTCTTTTTAATTCTGGGAAGTATTTTTCTATATAAATTTCTGTTGAAGGACAGAAAGAAGCAATTTTAATTTGTTCAAAATGTTTTCGTTGATTTTTTTTAGCTGTACGTAAAATATATTTAGCTGGATAAAGTTCTTCTATTATTTCCTGAACATATTTTTCAAAACCCCAAGTTAAATCAAAAACCCGCTCAAAACCAAGAAGCTTTAGTAAACCATTAAGTTTTTCTGGATTATTAATTTCCTTTACTTCATTTTTAATAGTCGTCATTATTGCTGGATCAATTATCGCTACCGCTAAAATTTGTGGATCATTTAATTTTTTAATTATTTCCTCTAGATCGCCCTGATCCGTTAAAGCCGCTGTTGGACAATGAGCTACGCAAGCCCCACAAAATATACAGTCCAAAGTTTTTTCAAAAGGAGTTCCCACCACTACATCTCCCGCTCGATAATTAAATCCGTATTCTTTTAATGGGCAGACATTGATACAACGACGACATTCTACACAATATTCAGTTGTCCGAGCAATCACTGGATTTTTATTTTCTGTAACTACCCGCGACCAATTATCTTTCACTAAATTTAATTCTTCTTTTTCTGTTAATTCTTCTTTTCTAGGTACAAAATGAAAATTTTCAATTTTATGTTCTTGAGCTAAATTTTGTAATTCGCAACGTTGATTTTTTTTACATTGAGCACATTTTCCCGCATGATCAGACCACAGCAACTCCATATTGATATCACGGGCTTTTTTAATTTTAGCATTTTCGGTCGTTACTTCCAGACCTTCTTGAACTTTAGTCGTACAAGAAGTTACTAATTTTCCCTCCACTTCCACTAAGCATAAACGACAAGCGGCTTCTTTTTTATAGCCCTCTAAAGAACATAGCGTTGGAATTTCAATTTTCTCTCGTTGGCAAACATCTAAGATTGTCTCACCAACTTGAACAGAATAATTTTTAGAATTTATTTTTATTTGCATAATTTTTGTCAAAAATTTTTAATTTTTCTATGGCGTCCGATACGGCCGTAGCTGCAAAATTTCCCATTGGACAAAAAGTAGTATTTTTCAAAGTCCAAAGAATATCTTTTACGGCTCGCTTGTCTCTCTCGGATATTTCTCCATCTTGCAAGCGTTGCATAATTTCATACAAACGAAAAGTTCCTTCTCTTCCTGGTACACATTTTCCACAGGATTCTCTCCGAAAAAAACTGGTCCAAGAAATTAACAAGTCATAGATATTAACACTTTTATCTACTACTAAAATAGCTCCTGACCCCAAAGGATATTGACAATTTGGATTAAAATCCAAAGACATACTTAGCTCACTCTCTAAAACCAATCGCCCACTAGTTCCTCCAATTTGAGCAAACCAAAAATCTTTTCCTAATGGCAATCCACCACCTTCAGCGTAAATTAATGATTGAATAGTAGTTCCCGTTGGTGCTTCTACTATACCCGTTTTTTTAACCGCTCCTCCAAGAATAAAAAGTTTCGTTCCTGGTGATACCGCAGAACCAATTTCGCAATATTTTTCTCCACCATAATTAACTATCCAGGGAACATTGGCTAAAGTTTCTGCATTATTAATAATTGTCGGCCGACCAAAAAGCCCTTTTTCTGTTGGATAAGGTGGACGTAATTGAGGTTCTCCTCGTTTTCCTTCCATGGAATTAATTAAAGCTGTTTCCTCTCCACAAATATAAGCACCTGCTCCCGAAAACAACTCTACTTCTAAATTACATTGAGACCCTAAAATATTTTTCCCTAAAAAATGTTTTTCCTGAGCTTGTTTTATAGCTTGCTTTAAAATTCTCTTTTGTTTTTTATAATTTCCATTGAGATAGATATAAGCTTTCTCTGCTCCCACCGCTAAAGCCCCTAAAATAATTCCTTCTAAAATAAGATGGGGATTATTATCACAAAGAGCCCGATCTTTATAAGCACCTGGTTCTGATTCATCTAAATTACAAATAAAATATTTTTCTCCTTTTTTTTCTGCTACCATTTCCCACTTTTT
Organism: uncultured Bdellovibrionales bacterium; assembly: GCA_964637685.1. Taxonomy (GTDB): domain Bacteria; phylum Patescibacteriota; class Minisyncoccia; order Moranbacterales; family UBA2206; genus CAZWWQ01. The sequence goes on from CAZWWQ010000048.1 coordinate 4,279, forward strand.
TCCAGTTAGAAATCCCGCTCCTCCCCTTCCTACTAATCGCGATTTTTCTATTTCTTGAATAATATTTTTAGGTTGTTCTTCTTGAATGGTTTTCTTGAGAGCCTGATAACCACCTACTTTCAAATAATCCTCTATCTTAAAAGGATCTAAAATACCCCAATATTGTGTAATCAACTGAAAATTTCCCATTGTTTGCTTAACTTAAATAAAAATTATCCTAACCACTCAGCTAAAATTTCATAAATTTTATTTCTGGTAACACCCGTA
>CAZWWQ010000049.1:0-4503 GCA_964637685.1 uncultured Bdellovibrionales bacterium
AAATAGAAATTGAAGACGAAAAGGAAGCTAATGAATATTTGGAACAAGATTTTATAAAAGAATATGGAATAAGTGAGAAAAATATTAAACTATTAACTGAGATTAAAAGATCTGAATATCCAAATAAGCAAAAGATATTTTATAAAGTAGTGCAGGAAAAAATAACAGAATAATTTAAATCATGAATAAATGCGATAATATAACAAATAAAAGGCAAAAATTCATTCCCCTTAAATCCCTTTCTTTTTGCCTTTTATTTGAAAAGAATAAGGTGTTTTTATTCTTTCAGCTTATCTCTGATTCCTCAGCCCAAAATCCAAAACAAAAAACAAATTTATGATTATTAAGAAAAAAACCTAAAAATTTTGAACAATATGAAACATTAAGTGAAATAGTTAATTTTTTACTCTGTAAATTTATGGAAATAATTAAATCAACAATTGAAAATGAACCAACACCAAAAGATATTAGTTCTGAATTTCTCAGTATGAATTCGGTAGAATTCCGTGCTTTTTTAAGAGAAAATCGTAAAGAACCAGCTTTATCAATTACTATTGATTGGGTGGATGTTTCTACAGCTAGAAAATTAAAAGCTTTTTTAGAGAGTGCTAAAAATGGACAAGAAAGAACGGCCACAATTAGAGCTACCGAAGAACAATACAAGCAAGAATTAAATGTTTTTGCATCTGGTGTAAAATGGGAAAAAATCTAGATCAAACTAATTAATAAAAATAAAAAATAAAGGAAAAATATTTAACTTAATTTTTTTTTCGTGGTATAATTAATATAAGTTGGATTTAATTTAGCTTGTTTGGATAGCTTGGTTAATAATAATTTATTCTAATAAAATAAATTTTGATGTTGGCTTTTTTATTAAATATGGTATAATAAAATTATGAAATATCACATAGACATTTTTGAAGTTATTTTTTTTGCTCGTGGTGGCCAAGGAGCCAAAACGGCGGCGGAAATTTTAGCTCAGGCGGCTACTTATGATGATAAGTATATTCAAGCTTTTCCTCATTTTGGACCTGAGAGATCAGGGGCGCCAACCAGAACTTATTTACGAATATCTGATGAAATTATTCGCACTCATGAGCCGGTAGTTGATCCAGATGTGGTAGTGGTTTTAGATGATACTTTGTTAACTTCACAAGATGTAACTAGTAATTTGGATAAAAATGAAGCTTTAATTATTAATACTAAAATGGCTAATGCTGAAATAAAAGATCAATTAGCTCAAAAAGGAAAAGTATTTGAAGGAAAAATATATCCTATTGATGCCAGTGGTTTATCTTCGGAAATAGTGGGACAGCCACGTCCTAATACAGTTATTTTAGGAAAATTTATTCAAGTGACGGAAGCAGTGAAATTAGAAAGTGTTATTACTGAATTTAAAAAAATATTTGAACATAAAATTGGTTCAGAATTAACCGCTAAAAATGTTCAAGCTATAGAAAAAGCTTACGACACAGTATAGTATTAATTTAAATAGTTTATTTTCTTTAGTTTTTTTTATTACTTTAAGTGATAATTTAAATTAAAAAATTATTTATGGAACAAGGTGCAGTTATAAAACATGATCAAGATAAAGCTCCTAAAACAGGGGAGTGGCGTTATATGTATCCAGTTATTGATAAAGATAAATGTATCGGTTGTGGAAAATGTATTGGTTTTTGTCCTGAAGCGGCAATGGAACTTAAAGAACAAAAGAAAGATAAAAAACTTAAATCAACAGTAGATTATAAATATTGTAAGGGTTGTGGAGTTTGTGCTAGTGTTTGTCCAGTAGGAGCTATTACTATGAAGAAGAAATAATATTTTAAATAAAAAATAAAAGATTAAATTTATAGTTATAATAAATATGCAAAATAAAAGATTAAATAGTAAAAAGATGGCTTTAACAGGAGGAGCGGCATCAGCAGAAGCCTTAAAGCAAATTGAACCAGAAGTAATGCCTATTTATCCAATTACTCCTCAAACTCCTATTATTGAAACTTATGCAAAATTCCAAGCTGATGGTGAAGTAGATACAGAAATTATTAAGGTAGAATCAGAGCATAGTGCTATTTCAGCAGCGGTAGGAGCTTGTGCTGCTGGAGCGAGAACCGTAACAGCTACTAGTTCCCAAGGCTTGGCTTTGATGAATGAGATTCTCTATGTTGCCAGTGGTTTACGGTTGCCAATTTTAATGGTTATTTCAGCAAGAGCTCTTTCGGCTCCGATTAATATTCACGGAGATCATAGTGATGTTATGGATGCTCGGGATAGCGGTTGGATACAATTATTTTCGGAAAATGCTCAAGAAGCTTATGATAAAACTATTATTGGTATGAAGTTGGCAGAGAAAGTTAATATGCCAATAATGGTAATTATGGATGGATTTAACACTTCTCATAGTGTAGAAAATTTAGAAGTTTTAGAAACAAAATTAGTAAAAGAATTTGTCGGAGAACGAAAAGCAGTTAATCCATTATTGGATACGGATAATCCAGTTACTTATGGGCCAGTAGGTTTGCAAAATTCTTATTTTGATTTTCGAATTGATGAAGAAAAAGCTATGTTGGAGGCAGTAACTGAATATGAAAAAATTGCTAAAGAATATGCTAAAATAAGTGGTGTAAATTATGCTACTTGTGAGGAATACAGAACTGAAGATGCGGACAAAGTTATGGTTTTAGCTGGTTCGGCTGCGGGAACAGCTAAAGTAGTAGTGGATGGATTAAGAGAAGAAGGAGAAAAAGTAGGTTTACTAAAAATTAATTTATTTAGACCTTTCCCGCGTCAAAGAATAACCGAAATTTTACAAAAAATTCCACAAATAGCGGTTTTGGATCGAGCTCAATCAATTGGTAGTTATCCTCCTTTTTATAGTGAAATAATAAATTCTTTATACCAAATATCTGGAACTAGACCACAAGTAGAAAGCTATGTTTATGGATTGGGTGGTAGAGATTTATTTCAAGAACAGATTAAAAAAGTGTTTAGAGGTCAAGCAAAGAATCATTATTTAACTTAAAAAATAGTAAAAATAATTAGTTTATGAATAAAGAATTAACCAAAAATTTTGCTTCAGGTCATAGTGCTTGTGCTGGTTGTGCCTTTCCTTCTATTATTAGAACAGTATTGGGTGAAGCAACAACACCAATTGTAGTAGCTAATGCAACAGGATGTTTAGAAGTTACTTCTACTTTATATCCTTATACGGCTTGGAAAATACCTTGGATTCATAATGCTTTTGAAAATGCATCAGCCACTCTTTCTGGAGTAGAAAAAGCCTATGAAATTTTAAAACGAAAAAATAAATTACCCGGTGGAGATAAGAAAATAAAATTTGTAGCTTTTGGTGGAGATGGAGGAACTTATGATATTGGATTGCAATCACTTTCGGGAGCTTTAGAACGAGGGCATAATTTTCTATATGTGCTTTACGATAATGAGGGTTATATGAATACCGGAAATCAACGATCAAGTGCTACTCCATATGGAGCAGCCACGGAAACTACTCCAGCCGGAAGAGTATCTTTTGGAAAGACAGAAGTGAGAAAAAATTTGATGGATATTGTGAATGCTCATCATGTTCCTTATTTAGCTCAATCTAATGTAGCTTTTCCAGAGGATCTTAAAAAGAAAGCTAAAAAAGCTTTGTCTATTGATGGGCCAACTTTTTTAAGTGTTTTTTCTCCTTGTACTAATAATTGGAAATTTCCTACTTCGCAATATGTTAATGTAGCTCAATTAGCTACAGAAAGTAATTTTTGGCCTCTTTATGAAATAGAAAATGGAGCATATAAGATTAATTGGGCAACTGAGAATCCTAAACCAATTACAGAGTTTTTAAAAACTCAAGGTCGTTTCAAACATTTATTTCAAGATAAAAATAAAGAAGTGATTGAAGAAATGCAACGAATTGTTGATCAAGAGTGGAAAAGATTAGCTAATTTAAGTCAATAAACAAAATTATCCTTTCTTTGTTGAAAGGATAATTATTTTTAGAGCCATCTGCCGGGATTGAACCGGCGGCCTACGCGTTACGAGTGCGTCGCTCTACCAACTGAGCTAAGATGGCACACTTGTTTTAAATATACAAGATAATTAATATTTTTTCAATCTATGTTGAGAAAAAAGAGTATTGAAAATTTATGGTGGAAGTTATTAGTGGCTGTTTTAGCAATTTCGGGTCCAATTATTATAGTAGGTTATTTATATTATCGGAGTAGTTCTTGTTTGACGGGCGTTTGGGATTGTTTTGAATTTGAAGCGATTATGTTGGGTGGTGGTATTCTACTTTTTAGTTTGCCGGTTATCATAATTTTAGTAATTTGGGAAATAAGTAGAAGAATTAAGGAAAAAAGACTGGCAGAAAAAAACTATTAATTTATATAAAAGTGTTATGAATAAATATCAGCAAGCTTGGAAAAAATTTCAAAACAAAATGAATACATTGCTAAAAAAGCAAAAAGAAATTTTGGTGAGAATTTATAATAAATTAGATCAACAAAA
>CAZWWQ010000050.1:0-4283 GCA_964637685.1 uncultured Bdellovibrionales bacterium
GATAAAAAAGATGAGACTCATTGTTGGGATGGGTCGGAATATTTTTGAATAAAGGGCTTTAAATATGGTTATATTTAAAGCCCTTTTTATTGTTATTAGATAAGAATTAAAAAAATAAAGATTTTAGTATTAATAAATATAGTTATTTTTCTACAAACCCTTGACTATTTTTTTAAAAATGAGTAAGATGAAATATGTTAGCACTCAATAGAAAAGACTGCCAAATTTAAATCAAAGTTTATTAATTAGTTTTTAAATAAAAAAGCACTATAAATAACAAAATAAATTTATTAAAAGATGTTTGTTATTTGTAGTTAGCTTACAATTGAGTATGAGCAAAGTAATTAAATTCAATGAAGAAGCTAGAGAAAAAATTAAATCTGGTATTGATCAAGTAGCTGATGCTGTAAAAGTAACTATCGGTCCAAGAGGACGCAACGTTATTTTAGATAAGGGGTTTGGTTCTCCAGTAGTTACTAATGATGGAGTATCTATTGCTAAAGAGATTGAATTAGAAGATAAATTTGAAAATGTTGGTGCAGAATTAATAAAAGAAGTAGCCAATAAAACTAATGATTCTGCAGGAGACGGAACAACTACGGCAACAGTTTTGACTCAAGCTATTGTAAAGGAAGGAATGAAATTAATTGCCATGGGAATGAATCCTATTATGGTAAGGCAAGGTATTGAGAAAGCCAAAGAAATCGCAGTAGAAAAATTAAGAGAAAATGCTAAGCCAGTTTCTTCTAAAGAGGAAATTGCTCAAGTAGCTACTATTTCAGCTGAAAGTGCTAAAATGGGAAAAATGATTGCAGATGTTATTTCACAAGTGGGTAAAGATGGTGTGATTACTGTTGAAGAATCTCAAACTTTTGGCTTAGAAAAAGAAGTGGTAGAAGGTATGAATTTTGATAAGGGTTATATTTCTCCTTATATGATAACTAATAACGAAACATTAAAAGCTGAAATGAAAGATCCTGCCATTATAATTACCGATAAAAAGATTTCCGCTATTGCAGAAATTTTACCTTTGTTAGAAAAGATTTCTGCTACGGGTAAAAAAGATATTGTTGTTATTGCTGAAGATGTTGATGGAGAAGCTTTAGCTACACTAGTAGTCAATAAATTAAGAGGAGTTTTAAATGTATTAGCTATTAAAGCTCCAGAATTTGGAGATGCTAAAAAAGAAATGTTAGAAGATATTGCTATTTTAACTGGAGGAAAAGTTATTACTGAAGAAAAAGGAATGAAATTAGAAAATACTGAATTATCTTCTTTGGGTAAGGCTAGCAAGGTTATTGCTACAAAAGATATAACAACTATTGTAGATGGTAAGGGAAAGAAAAAAGATATAGAAGCTAGAGTTAATCAAATAAAATCACAAATTAAAATTAGTGAAAGTAAATATGATAATGAAAAATTACAGAAACGTTTAGCTAAAATTGCTGGAGGAGTGGCTGTAATTAAAGTTGGTGCAGCTACTGAAACAGAATTAACTTATATGAAGCACAAAATGGAAGATGCTTTATCAGCTACTCGCTCTGCCTATGAAGAAGGTGTAGTAGCTGGAGGAGGAACAGCTCTTTTGAAAGTGGCTTTAGAAGTTCAAAAACATCTTGAAAAACAAAATGCTAGAAAGAGTGATGAATATAAAGCAGGGTTTTCTATTATTGTTAAGGCATTGGAAGCTCCTATTAGGCAAATTGTGAAAAATTCAGGTAAAAAAGACGAGGGAGTAGTAGTTAATGAAGTGAAAGAAAATAAAGCTATTAATTATGGCTATAATGCTCAAGAAGATAAGTATGTGGAAGATATGGTTAAAAGTGGAATTATTGATCCGTTGAAAGTAACTCGTATGGCTTTAGAAAATTCAGTTAGTATCGCAGCTATTTTATTAACGACTGAAGTAGCTATTACAGATAAAAAAGAGGAAAAAGATTCTCTTCCACCAGCTCCAACTGGTCAGATGCCAATGATGTAAATTAAAATTGAAAAATACTAGTAAAAAAATAAAGTAGAGTTTTAAAACTCTACTTTATATTTTATTTTATGGTATAATTAGATTAATTAAAATAAAGTTTTAAAATAAAAAACAAAATGAAATTTATTAATGATTTTAATCTTAAAAAACAAGCCGAAGAGTTAGATATTAAAGTGTGGCAAACACCCGGATTTCTTTTTATTCTAATGGGTATAATAACAGTTATCATTATGACAGCTACTTATTTTATTTCTAAGATATATACAGATCCAGCCGTGTTAGTTATTTCGGAAAGTGTGGTAGTGGTAGTTATCTTAATTATTGGAACTACTATTGTTAGATTTGTTGATCAAATAGTGCGATTAAATAAAATGAAAAGCGAATTTATTTCAGTGGCTTCTCATCAATTACGCACTCCTCTTTCTGCTATGAAATGGGAGATAGAACTTTTTTTAAGTAAAAATAAGAAAAAATTAAACAAAGGGCAGTTGTCAGAGGTAGAAAATATGAATGCCTTAACTAAGAAAATGATTCACTTAGTAGGAGACTTATTAAATGTAGCTAAGATTGATCAGCATCGCTTAATTGTGAGAAAGCAAGGATTTAATTTTGTGAAATTAGTGCAAGAAATATTTGAAGAGTTATCTCCTTTAGCGCGAGCTCGTCAAATTGAAATTTCTTTGCAATCAAAAGAAAAAAGGCTAATGGCTTTTACTGATCCAGAAAAAATTAAAATGGTAGTAGAAAATCTCATTAGTAATGCAATTAAATATACTACTAGTGGAGGAAAAATAGAAATAAAATTAATGAAAAAAAATCAAAATTTAATTTTTGAAATTAAAGATAATGGAGTAGGTATTCCTGAAGAGCAAATTGATCAAGTATTTAGTAAATTTTTTCGGAGTGATAATGCTGTACGTTACCAAACAGAAGGGACGGGCTTAGGATTGTATATTGCCAAAAACATAGTAGAACAATCAGGTGGAAATATTTGGTTTCAATCTATTGAAAATATCGGTTCATTGTTTAGTTTTTCTCTTCCTTTAAGTAAAAAAGTAAATGATAAGTAATAATTATAATAAAATTATGAATAATAAAAAAATATTAGTAGTTGAAGACGAAACAACTTTGCAGAGAACTATGACGGAATATTTAATCAATGAGGGTTTTCAAATATCTAGTGCGTTAGATGGAGAAAAAGGTGTTGAATTAGCCAAGTCTGAATTACCAGACCTGATAATTCTAGATATAATTTTACCTAAGAAGGATGGATATGCTGTTTTAGAGGAAATTAAAGCTGACGAAAAAACTAAGAATATACCAATAATTTTATTAACTAATTTAGAAGGGGCGGAAGATATTCAAAAAGCGTTTGAATAAGGGGCTACTACTTATTTAGTTAAGTCAGATTATCAATTAGAAGATATTGTTAAAAAAATAAAAGAGATATTGAAGATAGGTTAATTTTTTTTAAAAAAATAAAACAAAAATGAGAATAGCTAATAAACGACTTAAAGAATTTATAGAGGATTCTAAAATAATAGCCCGGGATAAATTAGAAGTAGCTTACCGAGAAGCTGAAAAACAAAAAAAACAATTAGGCGATGTGTTAGTTACTAAAAAACTAATTGAAAGATTAAAGCTTAGAAAATTGTATGCTTATATTTTAGGAATTCCTTTTATTGATATATCTCAGAAAATAATTCCTTTAGAAACTTTACAGATAGTACCGGAACCGATTGCTAAAAAATATAAGATAGTGGCCTTTGAAAAAAAGGATCATGAATTAAAGGTAGCTATGCTTAATCCAGAAGATATACAAACTATTGATTTTATTCGTAAAAAAACTGGATTTAAAATAATTTCTTGCTTAACCAATGAAGAAAGTATTGCTGCAGCATTGAAATTTTATGGAAAAAGTTTAAAAGCTGAATTTGGAGATATTATTGATAAAAATGCGGCTGAGATTACTCATCAAGAAAAGGATGCAGAAGGCGGTAAAGATTTAGAAAAAATAGCCCAAGACTTACCAGTGATTAGAATTGTAGATACTTTAATTAAGCATGCTATTTTGCAAGGTGCCAGTGATATTCATATCGAACCAGATGAGAAAGAAGTAAGAGTGCGTTATCGTATAGATGGAATCTTACATGAAGCTATGACTTTACCAAAACAAATTAAAGAAGGAATTACGGCTAGAATCAAAGTACTTTCTAATTTGAAATTAGATGAACATCGCATTCCTCAAGATGGACGTTTTAAAATTGAAAAAGAAGGATTAAAAATTTCTTTTCGGGTGAGT
>CAZWWQ010000051.1:0-2518 GCA_964637685.1 uncultured Bdellovibrionales bacterium
TCAATAGAAATTCCACTTAAACTAGATTTAGCTGCGAACATTTCCTCTACTAAATTAGCTAAATCAATTTGAGCAATTTTATTAAGATCTGTTACTATTTTTTCATCTTCTAACGTTGTTGTAGGACTACTTAAATTCAAAGTATCAGATAAAATACCTGCTAATAATAATTTAGCGTTCACCTTTGAAATTACTACTTTCTTTTCTTGAAACATTTTAGCCAATAATGAAGCCGTACTTCCTAGTGGTTCTACACGCATAAAAATAGGTTTTTCTGTTTCTATAGCTAATTTATGATGATCAAAAATATAGGCTACTTGAGAAAAATCCAAACCCGACCAAGATTGTCCGACTTCATTATGATCTACTAAAACTACTTTTTCATCTTTCTCAATTCGTCTAATCATTGAAGGTAATTTTACTCTAAAATTTTCTAATACATATTTTGTTTCATTATTGAGCTCCCCCAATCGCAAAGCTTTTGCTGATAACTGCAAATTATTTTGAAAATAATCCGCCAAAACTAAACTGGATACAATGGTATCAGTATCTGGATTTTTGTGACCTAAAACAATTAATCGAGACATAGTAAATATTTATTTTAACTTTTTACCCAGTTATTTTTCTTCCTCCTTGACTGATTTTTGCGAGGATTTTTTCTTTTTCTTAGCTATTGCTTTTGTTGGCGTTTTTTCTTTCTCAATTTCTGCCTGATCTTCAGCTTCTTTTTTAGTTTCTGTTGCTAATGTAGCTGATTTTTCTTCCTTATCTTCTTTAGTTTTCCCCTCTTCTTCCTGATCTTCTTCTAGTATTTCTGATATTTCTGGTTCTGGTCCAGCAATATCAATTTTCCAACCAGTTAGTTTAGCCGCTAAACGCACATTTTGCCCCCTTTTACCAATAGCTAAAGATAGTTGATCTTCTGGAACAACCGCTATTGCCTCTTTCTCTTTTTCTTTAAGCTCTACTTTTAAAACTTTGGCTGGGCTAAGTGCTGCCGAAATAAATTCGGTCGGATTTTCATTCCAAAGAATAATATCAATTTTCTCTCCTCCTAATTCATCAATGATAGACTGCACTCTTGTTCCTTTTTGTCCAACACAAGAACCAATTGGATCCACTCCCTCTTCACTAGAAAAAACAGCAATTTTAGTTCTTTCTCCTGCTTCTCGAGCTACCGACTTTATTTCTACTGTTTCTGCAAAAATTTCTGGCACTTCTAATTCAAACAATCTTCTTACCATTTCTGGTTGGGTTCGTGAAAGAGTAATTCCAGGACCTTTAGTCCCAGCATCTACTTTAATAACATAAACTTTCATTCGTTGACCAACCCGATAATTTTCTCGTTCAATTTGTTCGCTAGGAAAAAGGATCCCTATAGATTTACCAATATCTATAAAAACATTCCGTCCTTCAATTCGTTGCACTACTCCAGCAATAAGCTCTCCTTCTTTATTTTTATATTCGTCATACATAGCATCTCTCTCGGCTTCTCTAATTCTTTGAATAATTACTTGTTTGGCTGTTTGAGCCGCTACTCTCCCATAATCTTTTTTTTCTTTTAACGGAATTTCAATTATATCTCCTACTTGAGCTTTTGGTTTGATTTTTTGAGCTTCTTTTAAGGTTAAATCTCGTTCTATATTAAAACGAGGTAGCTTTTCTTCTTCTGTTTCTTTTAATATTTTATTTTTTGGTTTCAATTTTTTTTCAACCTTTTCTTCTTCTGATATCTCTTCTACAAATTCTCTCGTGCTTTCGTCTACTACTTCTTTCACTAAATAGAATTTAGCATTACCAGAAACCTCATCAAACTCAGAACGAATATTCTGACCTTTTTTTCCATAATCTTTTTTATAAGCCGCCGCTAAAGCTGCTTCAATCGTTTCAAGCACTTTCTTTTTAGCAATCCCTTTTTCTTCACAGATTTGAGCAATAGCACTCCCAAAATTAACTACTTTCTCAGCCGACTTTTTTTCTTCTTTGGTTGATTTTTTTGACATAATATTTTATTTTTAATTAATCTTTAAAACTCTTCTTAATAAAAAGGGTTCGCTTAAAGCGAACTCATAATCTTTCTTTACTGTAAATTAATTTTATCATTTTCCCCTGTTTTTGTCAAATAAAAAATACTATCTAAAATAACACCAAGAATTTCAAAATTTATTTTCCTTATGAATCACTCAATGTGACCCCTTGACTTTTCACTTCTTTTATGCTATTATTCAATGTTAGCTCTGAAAAAGAGCTATAAAGAAAGAGCTAGCGGAGCTCTTTAAAAATCAATTTTTTTCCGTTCTTGAAGGCGGAAAGGAGGAAAAAATGGCTGAAAAAGAAACTCCCCAAAAATCTTCAGGTTTTTGGGAAAAAGTTCAAAACATGGGGATTTTTATTGCTATGTTACTAGGCCTTCAAAAAACTCCCCCTCCAGGGAGTTCAGAAGCCAAATCCAGTCGGATCCCTGATTGGATTATTCAATTACTTCCAGAGAGTTTCACTCTGGAAGATGAGAGTTGGA
>CAZWWQ010000051.1:2618-4197 GCA_964637685.1 uncultured Bdellovibrionales bacterium
TCTTAGTTCCAATGGGAGGAATGAAAAAGTTCTTCCGTTGGATAAAAAACAATAAAGTAGAAACCCTGGTAGGAATATTTATGATTCCTTGGGGAATTCTACAATTATTATTTTGGCTCTTGAATTAGAGCCGAAGGAGGAAAAAAATGAAAAATTTTTTGAAAAACCTCAATCCTAATACGTGGATTCGTGTTGGATTATGGATTTTGTTCTCTGTGATTTTTATCGCAGGGATAAAATCTTGTTCTGGTGGAACATCAGGACAAGAATCTAATGTCGGCAACGGCATTTGGATTTTAATGGGCGGCGGATTAATTATCGCTGCCGTTATTTCTCGCGAGAGAGTTTGGCTCGCTGGGACAATGATCGGATTGGCTAGCTTAATTTTCCTAGTCCTTTTAGGAAAATTAAATGAGCTTTTCTCCTGGAGCGTCATCGGACTCCCAGTTTTTGCAGCTACTGGAATCTATGGCGTTACCAAGACCGAAGGACGGATTCGTTCCTTCCTCGGCTTTGCCTCCGGGATAATCATCCTTTATTGGATGTTCCTATTTTATCAAGGACACCCAATTGGGGATTTCGGTTTCATTGGCAAGCAGTTTTTTGCCGATGAAACCGCCAAATCAATCTTTGTGATTTTTTTGGCAGTATTTCTCTTCGCAGTATGGAAGAGAAGTAAACTATTTTATTTAATTTCTTTTGTTATTTTATTGTCCTTCTTGGGCAATACTATGATAAATGAAATTACTAACCGCTTTCCTCAGCGGTTAGTTCCCAATGTTTCTCATAAATATGAGCAGACTTGGGAAAATATTCAAAACAAACTATTGAATAAAATCAATAGTTTGTTAACAGAGGGAAGTGCTTCTTCCTCTGTTGTTACTAGTCAAGCCAGGCTAGTAGCCACAGTAACAAGAAGTACTAACCGTTTCGCCAGGTCACTTTCTGGCGGAACGACTTTAGGGCCAGGAAAATATTTCCAGAGCCCTAAGGGAAAAACCGCTTATCAGTTTTCTGATGAGCGATCTCCCCGAGTAATCGGGGATGGGGGGAATTTTACCGTTCCCCCTGGCAAAAAATTAATAGGTGCCAGAACCAGGCACCGATTAATAAAAATATATAGGATTGATTAAAATCAATCCTATAAAAAAGCGACAAATCATATCATTGAAATGTCGCTTTTTAAAATGACAAAAATATTTTATCTAGTTTATATTATAGGCTAAAAAAGAGGCAAAGCTCGTAAAGCTGCATCTAAAGCTCGAATAATAACCATTCCTGATAAAGCTACAATGACCCCAAAAATAGAATAAGTCATATTTCTTTTAGCTATTTCCGCTATTTTTTCATTTCCCGAAGCCATTAAATATTGCACCCCCGAAATAGCAAAAGCAATTATTGCAATAACACCAACAAGACCTAACAACCAAGAAAGCAAATTTTTAATGATAGCTGTAATCCCCCCTACTGGATCAGGTAAGCCAAAACCAGTGGGAATAGTAAATTGAGCTGGAGTAGCAGTATTACCAGAGTTAGCAGAATTACCAGAGCCATCATAACTAGTAGTAGAAAAACCAGT
>CAZWWQ010000052.1:0-4180 GCA_964637685.1 uncultured Bdellovibrionales bacterium
TTATTAATATGGTAGATGGGAAAATAATATCTGATTTAAATGATCAAAAGGAAAATAATTTAAAAATATGAAGTTTAACATTTTCTTAAAATTTAAAAAAAAGCCAACTTCAGTTATATCTTCCAAGGAAGAAATAAAAATAGTGGTTCAGAAAAAACCAAAAGAAACTTGGGCAGAAAGGCATACAGGGATTAGTTTTGCAATGATTTTTTATATTAGTTGGAAAAATTTGAAAGTGGGTCGTATGCGATCGGCTTTAACTATTGGGGGCGTAGCTTTGGGCATCGGTATTGTTACTGTTTTACTTAGTATTGGTTTTGGAATGCAAAAAATGATAATAACAGAAGTAACTAAGGATAATCCAGTTAATGTAGTGGATGTTAATAATGGTAATCTCAACACTTTTGTTTCATTAAATAAAGAATTTATAAAAAAAATAAAAAACATTAAAGGTGTAGAAAAAATTGATAGAAGAGTTTATACAGGCGGAAAAATTCTTTTGGGTGAATCGCAAACAGATGTTATTATTTATGGTGCTGATCACCAATATTTAGAGATGGCGAAAATAAATTATCAAAAAAACGGAGGAAAATTTTCTGATGATAAAGATGAAGCACTTATTTCTGATCGTTTGGCTGAATTACTTGGTTTTAGTAAACCAGCTGATGCTATTGGTAAAACCATTACCTATAATATTGCTATTTCTAAAGAAATTAGTTCTCAAGTAAAAGAAGAAAAAATTGTTAAGGACAATAAAACAACTATTTCAGGAGTAATAGGAGGAACTAAAAGTGCATTTATGTATTTACCTTTTAAAATAGTAGCTAAAAAGTTTAATATAGATGGGGCTCAGGAAGGAAAAATAGTGGTAAACGATATGAAGAATTTTAATGATATTAATCAACAATTAGAACAACTAGGGTTTGTAACAAGTAGTATCAATGATTTAGTAGCAGGTATTAATAGTTTTTTTAGTACGGTAAGAATATTTCTTATTATTTTTGGAGTGATTATTATGTCTATATCAGTTATGGGAATGTTAAATACCTTAAGTATTTCTTTATTGCAAAGAACAAAAGAAATAGGAATTCTTAAAGCTTTAGGAGCTAAAAGAATAGACGTTTTTAAAATGTTTATTTTAGAATCTATTATTATTAGCCTAGTGGGTGGTGCTCTAGGTTTTTTTGGTGGTTATGGGCTGGCTTTGTTGATTAATAAAATTTTAATTATTTTAGGACATAAAATGGGAAGAGAATTAGGTTATTTTGTTTATGTACCAGTGGGGTTCGTGTTAACTATCAGTGGGTTTATAATTTTTTTGGGATTAATAACAGGAATTTTACCAGCTTTTAGAGCAGCTAAAATACATGCTTTGGAAGCTTTGAGATATGAATAAAAAAATTCAAAGTAGTAAAATGAAAAATAAATTATTAAGTTTGAGTATTTCTTTTTTAGCAACCGCATTAGCTATGGGTATATATTTTTTAGGACGAGTTGTTTGGGAAAAATTTTTTTAAAAAATAGTTAAACCAAAAAAATATATTAAATTATATAAATATGCAACAAGATATTGTTACTATTAATGCTAAGCAAACTCGGAAAGTTGGCCAAGCTTTAGCAAAAAAAATACTAACTACTAAATTAGAAGAAAAAAAAATTTCATTTTTTCGGGCTCAAGTGATTGCTTTAGTAGGAGAATTAGGAGCGGGAAAAACTACTTTTACGCAAGGTTTTTTGGAAGGCTTACATATTCAAGGACATTATACTAGTCCGACTTTTGTTATTATGAAAGAATATGCAGTAGTTGAAAAAGATAATCAGGAGGGAATAAAAAAAGTCTTTCATTTAGATGCTTATAGAGTAACAGCCAGAGATATTTTAGATTTGGGTTGGGAAGAAATTATTTCCAATTCTCAAAATGTGGTTATAATAGAATGGGCAGACAGAATAAAAGAAATTATACCAGTCAAAGCTATCTGGCTCAATTTTTCTTGGCTAGAAGAAAATAAAAGAAAAATAGAAAGTAATAACAACATAAAAATAACAAAAGGAGATCCTGAAATAAATTCAGGATGACAACGTAGAATAGAAGCTTCTACAGAAACTCTCCTCGCATTGTCATTCTAGGTATTAAATTGTTATTCTGGACTGGAGCTGGAATTCTGCGGGAAGAGGAAAAAATAATAATCAAACTAAATAATTTAATATGAAAAAGATAATTGCAGGGTTAGGTTTAACGGCTATAGTAATTATATTATCAGCCTGTTCTTCAGAACCAACTAATAAACCAATAATTTCTAATGTAAACACTAGCTCGGACAGTCAAGCGTCAAAGGTAGTGGATTCCTCAAATAATATGTCATCAAAAGAAACTAGCGAAAATAAGAAAACCAACGAAACAGTGACTGATCAAAAGCAGTCAAAAACTAATCCTCATATTCCTTTAGATTTAGCTGCTCAATATACAAAAGCCATAATTAAAACTAATCTAGGAAATATAGAGGTGCAATTAGAGGCTAATAATGCACCACTAGCAGTAAATAATTTTCTTAATCTTGCACAGAAGGGATTTTACGATGGAACAAAATTTCATCGGGTAATTAAAGGTTTTATGATTCAAGGCGGAGATCCTAATTCTAAAGATGAAACCGCTAAAGATGCTTGGGGAACGGGCGGTCCTGGCTATAAATTTAAAGATGAATTAACGGGAACAGAAAAATATACCCAAGGGACTTTAGCTATGGCTAATTCAGGACCAAATACAAATGGTAGTCAGTTTTTTATTGTAACTGCTAGCCCTTCTGCTACTTTACCTCCTAGCTATACAATTTTTGGTCATATTGTAACTGGAATGGATGTGGCACTTAAAATTGAAAAAGTAGCTACTGAAGAATCTGATCGTCCAGTCCAAGATGTGGTGATAAAAACAATAGAACCGGTGAAAAAATAAAAAAAGTGTTCAGTAACAATTTTATACCTGAAAAAAATAAGAGGTATTTTTTAACAGTCGAGAGAGGCTGTTTTTTTTTGTTTTTTTATAATATACTGGGGTTATGTCAAAAACTACTCAAAAATTAGTGCTCATTGATGGAAACGCTTTAATCCATCGGGCTTATCACGCCATTCCTCCGTTAATGACTAAAAAAGGAGAATTGGTTAATGCAGTCTATGGTTTTTCCTCAACAATTCTTTCGGTGATAAAGAAATTTCAGCCAGATTATATTATTGCTACTTTTGATTTAGCTGGTCCAACCTTTCGTCATCTTGAGTATAAAGAATATAAAGCAACAAGAGTTAAAACTGATCAAGAACTTTATGACCAGATACCTAAAGTTAAAGAAGTAGTACGGGCTATGGGTATTCCTATTCTAGAATTAGCTGGTTATGAAGCTGATGATATAATTGGAACTTTGGCTTGGCAGGCAGAAAATTTAAAAAAATTACTAGTGAGAGACTTAAAAACTATAATTATAACGGGTGATTTAGATACATTACAATTAATAAGTGAAAAAACTCAAGTATATACTATGCGTCGTGGCATAACAGATTCTGTTTTGTATGACATCCAAAAAGTAAAAGACCGTTACGGAATTCAACCTACGCAGATAATTGATTTTAAAGGTTTGAGCGGAGATGTATCAGATAATATTCCAGGAGTAAAAGGAGTTGGAAGTAAAACAGCTACAAAATTATTACAAACTTATGGGACGATAGAAAATATCTATACTCACATTAATGAAATCAAGGGAAGTTTAAAAGAAAAATTAGTTCGTGATAAAATACAAGCTTTACAAAGTAAACACTTAGCTACAATTGTCTGCGATGTTCCAGTAAAACTTAATTTAGGAGAAGCTAAAATCCATAATTTTGAACGTCAAGATTTAATAAAACTTTTTCAATCCCTAAACTTTTTCTCTTTAATTAAAAGAATTCCTACGAGCGATAATGATACAAAAGTGATTGTGGATAAGACTAAAAAATTAATCAATGGAAAAAATAAAGAGGGTGTAAAAGATTTTAAATATCAATATATAACGGAAAATAAGACGGAAGAGCTAATTAAATTATTAGAAAAACAAAAAGAAATAGCTGTGTGGCTAGCTATTAAAGGAGAAAAAATTTTTACCAGAGAGCTGGTTGGTATAGCTTTTTCTTGGAAGGTAGGACGGGCTAGCTATAT
>CAZWWQ010000053.1:0-4068 GCA_964637685.1 uncultured Bdellovibrionales bacterium
ATTAAGTAATTAATTATTTAAGAGGAGGTTATAATTAAACAATAAATTATCAAAAATATATTAATAATAAGACAAAAAATAAATTATGCAAGCATTAGAATTAACTAACGAAACTTTTCAGAAAGAAGTTTTAGAATCTTCAGTGCCAGTTTTAGTAGATTTTTGGGCTCCTTGGTGTGGACCTTGTCAGATGATGGCTCCAGTGCTAGATGAATTGGCAGGAGAATTGGAAGGTAAGATAAAAATCGCTAAATTAGATATTGAAAATCCAGCCAATAAAGATTTGGCTATGCAATATGGGGTAATGAGTATTCCTAATATGAATCTTTTTAAAGATGGGAAGGTTATCCAAAATTTTGTAGGGTTTAGACCAAAAGAAGATTTAAAACGTGATTTAGAAGCTTCAATCTAGTTAAAAAAATAGACATCAACAAAAATAGTTAGCTCAAATAAAAACTTTTTCTTTTTTAAGAAAAAGTTTTTGCTTGACATAATATAAGCAATCCTTTATTATTATTCTGCTAGGCAACTAGTCTATTTTTATTTAAAATTATGCCAACAATCAATCAACTTAAACGAAATCCCCGAAAAGTTACCAAGAAGAAGTCTAAGACTCCAGCTTTTAAATATGTTTTTAATACGTTAAAGAATAAGCCTATTGATACGGCGGGACCTTTTAAGAGAGGAGTTTGTCTTAAGGTTTCTACTACGACACCGAAAAAACCAAACTCAGCTTTACGAAAAATCGCTCGTGTACGCTTAACTAATGGTATGGAGGTAACAGCCTATATACCAGGTATTGGACATAACTTACAAGAACACTCCATTGTAGCCTTACGAGGAGGAAGAGTAAAAGATCTTCCTGGAGTACGTTATCATATTGTGCGAGGTGTTTTAGATGCTGCTGGAGTAGCCGATAGAAAAAGAGGACGGAGTAAATATGGAGCTAAGAAAGAGAAGAGTAAATAAGCGAGAAAGGTAAAGAGAAGATAAAATTATTAATAAGTAATTAGTGTATAAATTTTTTTATTATTGTTGATTGAAGGAAAAATCAAAAATTATTTCTTTAAAGAAGAAATAAAGATTATTTGCTTTAAGCACAAATAAAGTTAACATGCCAAGAAGAAAACGAATTTTTAAAAAAAACGACAAAGCGGATCCTAAATATGGTAATGTGTTGGTGGGTAAGTTTATGTTAAATATAATGAAAAATGGAAAAAAATCGGTAGCAGAGCGAATTATTTATGATGCTTTTGATATTATTCACGAACGCACTAAAAAAGGTGGCTTGAATGTTTTTGAGCAAGCTATTAAAAATGTTTCTCCTTTAGTAGAATTAAAATCTCGGAGAGTAGGAGGAGCTAATTATCAAGTTCCTATTCCAGTAGCGGGTGAACGGAGAACTACTTTGGCTATTCGTTGGATTAAAAAGGCCTGTGAAAGTAAAAAAGGAAAACGCATAGCCGAAAAATTAGCCGATGAATTGATTGATGCTTCTGAAAAAACGGGTACAGCGATGAAAAAAAGAGAAGATGTTCATCGCATGGCTGAAGCCAATAAAGCTTTTGCACACTTTGCTTAATTTTTTTTATAATATTAAATTGTAGCTGTAAGTGTTTTTTTATTAGACTTATGGTTTTAAAGATATAAAAAAAATAATAATTAATTAAGAGAAAAGAAACTAATATGGCTAGGCAATATCCTATTGAAAAGTATCGTAATATTGGAATTATCGCTCATATTGATGCGGGAAAAACTACCACTACGGAACGAGTGCTATTTTATACTGGAATTACGCATAAAATTGGTGAAGTTCATGAAGGAGAAGCTATCATGGACTGGATGGATCAAGAAAAGGAACGTGGTATTACTATTACCAGTGCGGCAACAACTTGTTTTTGGAAAGAACATCAAATTAATATTATTGATACTCCGGGTCATGTAGATTTTACTGTAGAAGTAGAACGTTCTTTACGTGTATTGGATGGTGGAGTAGTGGTTTTTGATGGTAAGGAAGGAGTAGAGCCACAATCAGAAACGGTTTGGAGACAAGCTGATAAATACGATGTACCAAGAATTTGTTTTATTAATAAAATTGACAAAGAAGGGGCGGATTTTTATTATGCTTTGGATACTATTTTAAATCGTTTAACTCCCAATGCTCTAGCTATTCAAATTCCTATCGGAGAACGCAGTGATTTTCAAGGAGTAGTAGATTTGATTAAAATGAAAGCCTACTATTTTGAAGGTAAAATGGGGGAAAAAGTAGTAGAAAAAGAAATTCCTACCGAAGTAAAAGAAAAAGCTCAAGAGTGGAGAGAAAAAATGGTGGAAAGAATTTCCGAAACAGATGAAAAATTAACCGAACAGTATTTAGAGGGTAAAGAAATTAGTGATGTTGATTTAAAAAAAGCTTTGCGAAGAGCAACAATAGATAATCAATTAGTACCAGTTTTAACAGGAACAGCCTTAAAGGATAAAGGGGTGCAACCAGTATTGGACGCGGTTGTTGATTATTTACCTTCACCAATTGATGTGCCTAATATTAAAGGTACGGATGTTAAAGACGAAGAAAAAGAAATAGAAATAAAATTTGATGATCAGGCACCTTTTTCAGCTTTAGCCTTTAAAGTAGCTACAGATCCTTTTGTAGGACAACTAACTTTTTTCCGTGTTTATAGTGGAACTTTAAAAGCTGGCTCTTATGTTCTTAATGCTTCTAAGGGAAAAAAAGAAAGAATTGGAAGAATTTTATTAATGCACTCTAATCATCGAGAGGAAATTCCAGAAGTTTATGCAGGAGGAATTGGAGCTTTAGTAGGAATGAAAAATACTACGACTGGAGATACTCTTTGTGATTTAGATCACCCAGTTCTTTTAGAGACGATTACTTTTCCAGAACCAGTTATTTCTATTGCTGTAGAACCAAAAACTAAAGCTGATCAAGAAAAAATGGGATTGGCCTTAAAGAAATTAGCGGAAGAAGATCCTACTTTTAGAGTGCGAACGGATGAAGAAACTAGCCAAACTATTATTTCTGGAATGGGAGAATTACATTTAGATATTATTGTAGATAGAATGAAACGGGAATTTAAAGTAGAAGCTAATATCGGTCAACCACAAGTAGCTTATAGGGAAACGATTAAAAAAGAAGCTCAAGCTGAAGGAAAATATATTCGTCAATCAGGAGGTCATGGTCAGTATGGTCATTGTTGGATTAAAGTAGCTCCTCAAGAAGCAGGCAAGGGTTTTGAATTTGTAGATGAAATTAAAGGAGGAGTAATTCCTCAAGAATTTATTCCAGCGGTGCAAAAAGGAATAAAAGATGCTATGGACAATGGTGTTTTGGCAGGATATCCCATGGTAGATATTAAAGCGACACTTTACGATGGTTCTTTTCATGATGTAGATTCATCAGAGGCTTCTTTTCGTATTGCTGGTTCTATGGCTTTTAAAGAAGCTACTAAACGAGCAGAGCCAGTTATTTTAGAACCAATTATGAAAGTTATTGTTTCCACTCCAGAACAATTTATGGGTGATGTCGTAGGAGATTTAAATTCCAAGAGAGGAATTATCAGTGAGATGAATGACCGAGGAGAGGGAAATGCCCAGATAAAGGAAATTAATGCTGAAGTGCCATTATCAAAAATGTTTGGTTACGCTACTCAATTACGTTCTATGACTCAAGGGCGAGCTAATTATACAATGGAATTTTCTCATTATGCGGAAGTGCCTAAAAACGTAGCTGAAGAAATTATTAGTGGAGAAAAGAAATAGTCAATTTCAAAAAAATTATTATTTGAAAAACTATATTAAAAACAATTCTGAAAAGAATTGTTTTTTGATTGGAAAAGATTTACTAGTTTTTGACTAAACAGCATAAATTTCATATACTGATTAATAATAATTACATTCGTTATTTCTATACTACTATTAATACAGTTAAACAAATTGCGGATGCTTTAGGCGTTTTTCTTAATGGTTTAATTAAATAAAAATATGACAAACAAAGATACAAATTTTAATATGAATAAAGAACAAGAACGTTCAGAATTACATCGAACCATT
>CAZWWQ010000054.1:0-4067 GCA_964637685.1 uncultured Bdellovibrionales bacterium
AAATTAAAAAGAAGTAGGCTCAGCCATATAGGATACACAAAATAAAAAAAGAAAAAAGTTTATTGAGTGTAGCCAGAAAGTATGATTTAAAATGGTTGGAAATTGATAAATGTAATAATTTTAAAAAAGATCAAAAGGGGAATCCTATTATCTATCACAATCAAAAAATTAAAATTCCTTTAGAAAAGAACTCTGTAAAAAAGAAAATTTATACTCATTTAATAGCAGGGTACTTAGAAAATCTGGATTATTTACCTAAAGTAAAAGCCACTATCCAATTAGCTCAGATGAACCTTGAAAGTAAAAAACATTCTTAGTCAGAAAATAAATAAAATGTTGTTATACCAATGTATAATTTATCAGGCTAAGTTTATGATTCAATCATACCGAAACAAGCTAAAAATGATGAATTTTGGGTTAAAGATGACAGGGTTGAGATTTAGGGAATAAATTAATATTGATTAAAGATGAGTCATCTTTTGTTTTTAGTGGTTAATTTATAAACAAGTAGAAATTATTTATGAATAAGAGAAGAGGTTGTTTTAAAAGTTTGTCGGGCAATGACGATACCGAAAACGGAACGAGCCCCATTTTTTTTCAATATTTTTCCACATTCCAACAAAGTGGAACCAGTAGTGCAAATATCATCTACTAGTAGAATAGTTTTGTCTTTTATCTTTTTTTGATGGGAAGTAGAAAAAGTAAAAATGCCAGCGATATTCTTTTTTCGCTGGTGGTAATTTTTAATTTTCATTTGAGGAGGTGTATATTTTTGGCGAATTATCAAATTATCCAAAACAGGGATAGGGAAGTTGGGGGTTAGATTTCGTCCAGTATAATTAGCCAAAAGAGTAGCTTGGTTAAAACCTCGCCAACGTAAGCGGCGAGGATGTAATGGAACGGGAATAATCAAATCTGGTAAAGGAAGATTATTTTGAAGCAGAGCTTTAATTAGCAGTTGGGCGAGAGGAACACTTAAATCAGTAACAAAGTTATATTTATAAAGATGCACCAGATGAGCGATGTTATGTTTAATATATGATGTAGCTACGAGTAAATTATCTAAAGGGGGAGATTGATTTTTTTTCAAAAAGTTGATTTTACAAGGGAGGCAAATATGACCAGCTGGGGTTATATTTTTTTCACAATAAGGACAAACTTGAGTAGTTAATATTTCAATTTTGTGTAAACAAGAGGGACAAAGCCAAATATCCGGTTTTTGGCAAGAAAGACAAGTAATAGGGAAAAGAGTATCCAAAATAAATTTTTGGAAAGAAATAGATATTTTTTTAAATAAGGACAATGCGGTCATTTTTAAGAGTGGCTTTTATTTTTTGATTTTTAATTTTTTCATTAATAATTAAAGTAGCTAGAGGATTTTCTAATAACTCTCGGATATTTTTTCTAATCATCCTAGCGCCTTGATTTAGTGCCAAACTTTTCTGGGCAATAAAATTGATTAAAGCGGTATCAACAATTAAGGTGAGATGCTGTTTTTTAAGTGCTTGTTTAAGTTTTTTAATTTCTAAGACGGTGATTTTTTTTAGTTCTTCTTTTTGTAAAGGATTGAAGGCTAAAATATAGTCTAAGCGATTTAAAATTTCTGGTTTAATTTCTTTTTCTAGTTCTTTTAAGGCATCTTCCTTGATACTAGCTAATTTATCTAAAACATTCTGAGAAAAACCATCGGTAAAACCAATACGGGAAGCCTCTGTAAAATGGCGAGTACCGATATTAGTGGTAAGAATAATTAAAGTATTTTTAAAATCAACCTTTAATCCTTCAGCATCGGTTAATATTCCATCTTCTAATATTTGTAGCAAAATATTAAAAGTATCAGGATGAGCTTTTTCAATTTCATCAAAAAGAATTACTGAATAGGGATGACGACGGACTTGTTCAGTTAGACGTCCTCCTTCTCCGTAACCAACATAACCAGCTGGACTACCAATGAGAGAGGCTACATTATGACGTTCCATAAATTCACTCATATCAATACGAATGAGGGCATCGGCATCGGCGAAAAATTCTTGAGCCAAGACATTAGCTGTTAAAGTTTTTCCTACGCCAGTAGGACCCATAAAAAGAAAAGAACCGAGAGGACGATTAATGTTTTCTAGTCCTGATTGAGAACGAAAAAGAGTTTCTGTGATTTTAGTAATAACTTCATCTTGTCCGATTATTTGTCTAGCTAAAATTTTAGCAATATTTTTTATTTTCTTATTTTTAGTTTGAGATAATTTTTCTTCAGCAACACCAGAAATTTGGGCTACTGTTTTAAAAATATCTTGTTCGGTAATAGCAGTAACCCCTTTTTTAATAGCGGTAACTTGATGATGGTTTAGGAATTTAATTTTTTCTCTAATTGTGTGTTCTTTTTTACGTAGCTGAATAGCTTCTTCATAATTTTCTTGATTGAGAAGCTGTTCTTTTTGTTGACTGATTTCTTTCTGTTCAGTTTTTAATTTTTTAAATTTAATTTCTAAATTAGTTAGTTTATTTCGAGAACGAATTTTGGCGGCGGCTTCATCAATAATATCAATGGCCTTATCAGGAAGATAGCGGTTTTTAATATAGCGTTGAGATAATTCTACGGCTAATTTCGTGATGGTTGAATTGATGGAAACTTGATGAAAAGTTTCATACTGTTTTTTAATGCCCAATAGTATTTTGTTAGCCTCTTGAATTGTTGGCTCCTGAATTTGAATTGGTTGAAAACGTCTTTCTAAAGCACTGTCTTTCTCAATGTATTTTTTATATTCAGTAAAGGTAGTAGTGCCAATAAGGCGAATATCTCCTTGAGATAGAGCTGGTTTAATAATATTAGCTAAATCTAAACTACCAGCGACATTACCCGCTCCAACTATGTTATGTAATTCATCAATGAAAAGAATGATGTTTTTATTTTGAGAAACTTCCTGGAGGATTTTTTTTAAACGGGTTTCAAATTCTCCTCGAAAACTAGTGCCAGCAATTAAAGTGGTGATATCTAAACGCATAATTCTTTTTTCAGCTAAAAAAGCAGGAACTTGATGAGAATTAATGAGTTGAGCTAAACCACTAATAAGAGCCGTCTTTCCGACTCCGGGATGTCCAATTAAGAGTGGATTATTTTTATTTTTTCTCCCCAAGATGTTTATTATTCTATCTAATTCTTTTCTTCTTCCGATAAGAATTTCTTTTTCTTGGTTAGCTCGGTAGTTAATATCAAGACAATATTTATCCACAAAGGGAGTTTTTGATTGATTGGTTGAAGCATCTTTTAATTGTGAAGAGTGGGTAATTAATTCTCCATTAGAACTAAAAGAAGCTTGAGGTATAAAGTCAGAAATTAGTTGCATAAAATTTGGAGGGATAAGTTGAGAGAAGAAAGTATTTTGTTGAGGATGGTTTTTCTCTTGGGGAATGATTAGATTATCCTTTTGATTAATTACAAATTGTTTTTTAGGGGATTGAACGGTGGATAGTAATTTTTGGATATCAGGATCATTAGTTTCTAAAATAGCATAAATGAAATGTTCTGTTCCGACATAGTTATAGTGCATATTTTTAGCTACTAAGTAAGCCCTGGTTAAAGTTTTTTTTAAGTGAGAAGTTAATTTAAAATCATTTTTTTGGAAATGTTTTGTGGTTGGTTTAGAAGCAGTTTTTTTAAAATAAAACTGAAAAGAGGTTTTTCTTAAACCTAAATCTTGAATAATAATAGATGTTTTATTTTTTTCTAAATAGATAGAATAAAGAAGGTGGATGTTGCTAATTTTTTGGTGTTGAAATTTTTCTCCCAATAAAAAAGCTTGAATCAAAGATTTTCTCGCATGGTTAGTTAGACGTTTTTGAAATTTTGAAGATATCGGAAAATTAGTATGAGACTTGTGGGACATAATTTTAGATTAGATTTAAACTATAATTAGTTTATTTTTAAATAAGATAAATGTCAAATAAAAAGCCAGTTTTTCTAAAGGAATACAAAAATAAAAATAAGAAGTTTTGTTAGTAATAGAAGTTATTTTTAGCTTGTGGATAAGTTAATAAAAAAATAGTAGATGGAAAATAAAAAATTAGGATTA
>CAZWWQ010000055.1:0-4063 GCA_964637685.1 uncultured Bdellovibrionales bacterium
AAATAGTCTAACTTAACATTATAATTAATCAGTGAAAAAGTTTTTTAGCTTTAAAAAATATTGTTTTTAATTAACTTTTTCCATTTAACTAACTAGATTAGCTAGTATTATTTAGTACGAGCTTCTTATTTAAAAAATTTATGTTTTCCGAAAAAACAACAGCAACAACAATTAATTCATCTCCGAGAAGAAGTCCTTCTCGCAATCATAATGTCAATCGTCATTTTAGCAAAAATAGCCTTCGCGTTATTCCTTTAGGTGGAATGGAAGAAGTTGGTCGTAATATGACTATTTTTGAATATGGTAAAGATATTATTATCTTAGATATGGGTATTCAATTCCCAGAAGAAGATATGCCTGGTATTGATTATATTATTCCTAATATTAGTTATCTAAAAGGAAAAGAGAAAAATATTCGTGGTGTTATTTTCAGTCATGGACATTTAGACCACATTGGAGCTGCTCCTATTTTACTCAAAGAATTAGGTTATCCTCCTATTATTGGAAGAGATTTAACCTTGGCCTTAATTAAAAAGAAAATGGATGATTATGAAAAAAATTCCTCTCAGAAATTAAAAATTTCTCGCATTAATTCTATCACTGATAAAATGCGTCTAGGCAATTTTCAAGTGGAATTTTTTGATGTAGAACATTCTATTATGGATGCCGTAGGTGTTATTCTAAAAACTCCTCAAGGAACTATTATTCATCCAGGAGATTGGACTATGGATCACCACCCTATCAATGGTAAAACCGTAGATTATTCTCATTTAGCTAAACTTCCAGAACCTAAAATTTTAATGCTAGAAAGTTTAGGAGCTATCAATACTCACCAAGCCACTACTGGTGAAAAAGAAATGTATGCTAATTTAGAAAAATTAATTGCTCATTCTCGAGGACGAGTTATTATTGGTACTTTTTCTTCTCAAATAAAAAGAATTGGGCATATTTTAGAGTTTGCTGAAAAAATTGGTAAAAAAGTAGCTCTAGATGGTTATAGTATGAAAAGCAATATTGAAATTGCTAAACATTTAGGCTATATTAAAACGCATAAAAATACTCTTATTCCTATCGCCAAGGTTAACGATTTTCCTCCTCAACAAGTAATTGTTATTTGTACTGGAGCTCAAGGAGAAGGAAATGCCGTTCTTTCTCGTATTATCACTGACAATCATCGTTTTGTTAGAATCCAAAAAAACGACACCGTTATTTTTTCCTCCTCTGTTATTCCTGGCAATGAAAGAACTATTCAACGACTTAAGGATAACCTTTATCGCAAATGTGATCACGTAATTCATAACGATATTATGGATGTCCACACTAGTGGTCATTGTAATGCTTTTGACATTAAAGACATTCTACGCCAGATAAAACCTACTTTCTTTCTTCCTGTTTATGCCAATCACTATATGCTCAAAGAAGCCGCTCATCTAGGAAGAGAAGTAGGTATTTCAGAAAAAAATATTTTTGTTTTAGATAATGGTTCCCAGATTGAATTTAAAAACAAAAGAGCCCTAGTTTTAAACAAAAAAGTAGATACTAGTTATGTAATGGTGGATGGTTTAGGTATTGGTGATATTGGACAAGTAGTGTTGCGTGATAGACAAGTTTTAAGTGAAGATGGTATGTTTGTCATTACTATTATTTTAGACAGTAAAACTAAAAAACCCATTGGCAATATTCAAGTTACTTCCCGCGGATTTATTTATGTCAAAGAAAATTTTAACTTAGTTAATGAAACTAAAAAAAGAGTTCAAAAAATTATTAAAGAAACTACTTCTAAAAAAACTTCTTTAGATAAAAAATTTATTGAAAATTCTATTCGTGATAATGTAGGTAAATTTCTTTTTCAAAAAACTCAACGTCGTCCAATGGTTTTACCTGTTTTAATAGAAGTTTAATTTATTTTAGATAATTAAAAAAAGACGTTTTCAGCGTCTTTTTTTAATTCAACCATCTTGATAAAATTATTTACTTAGCTCTAATTATCGCTAGCACTTCATCTCTTTTTTCTTCCATTAATTTTTGACTTTTAGCTTCTAAATTTAATCTCAATTTAGGCTCAGTATTACTCGGACGAACATTAAACCACCAGTCTGAATAATCAATTCTAATTCCATCTAATTCATTTAACCTACCATCTTGATATTTTTCTTTTAATTGTTTCAATACTTTTTCTTTATCTACTACTTCTGAGTTTATCTCTCCACTTTGAAAATATTTTTTTAAATCAGCTACTAAATCTGATAATTTTTCCCCTGTTTCATTTAAACGATTAATGATTATTAAAGCTGCTAAAGTTGTCATTTCCGCTTTATTATTTTCTTGAAAAAAATAATGACCTGAAAGTTCACCAGCAAAAATAGCTCCTTCTTTCTTCATTTGAGCTTTAATTAAAGAATGTCCGATCCGACAATAATGCACCTTCCCTCCAGCTTTTTCAATAAATTCTAATACTGAATTAGAACTCCGGATATCTGCCAAAATTAATTTTCCGGGTTGTTTTTTTAAAATTTCTCCAGCCAAAATAGCCGTAATAAAATCCATACGCACTATTTCACCTTTTTCATCTACAAAACCAATCCGATCAGCATCACCATCATAAGCAATTCCTAAATCAGCTTCTTGTTTTAAAACTTCAGCTTGTAAATCTTTTAACGTGTCTAGTTTTAATGGATTGGCTTCGTGATTAGGAAAGGTTCCATCTAATTCAGCATATAAATAAGTCATCTCCAAATCCGAAGGAAACTTATCAAAAACTACCTTATCAAGACTACCAATCGCATTAGCAAAATCAACTACTATTTTTTTATGAGCTTTTCCCTCCTGAAAAAACTTACTCATATAATCCAGATATTGTCCTTTCAATTTTTTGTTTTCTGTTACCACACCTACATTATCCGTTTTAGAAAAATTACCAGTGATAGCTAAATCCTTAATATCTTCCATTCCTGTTCCCTCTCCAATAGGAATAGTACCTTGATGACATAGTTTTAACCCATTCCATTCAGCTGGATTATGCGAAGCCGTCACCATAACTGCCGCCTCTACTGATAAATTCCAAGCCGCAAAATAAAGCATCGGCGTAGTAGCTAAACCTATTTTAATTACATCCGCTCCTTGTTTAATTATACCAGCTATTAAACCCTTTTCTATCTCCAGAGAGGAAGTTCGCATATCAATACCGACTACTATTTTTTTAGCTCCAGTAAATTGAACTAACGCTCTTCCAATATTATAGGCAACATTTTTATTTATTTCTTTTGGATAAAGACCTCTAATATCATAAGCTTTAAAAATAGCTGGTATAATTGTTTCTTTCATAATCTCTTTTTTAATTTTTATACCCTTATCATAGCACAGTTTCTCTTTTTTCCCGATAATTCTGTATTAGTATATTTTTTCTGAAAAATCAACAAAAGAATTATTACGAAAAACAATGAATCTTCCAAATTTTTTTTTGCAATCTATACTAATATACTACTACCGTTTTCTAAGGCTCGGCTTTGAATTTTAGAAAACTTTACTACTCTTTCTTTATTATAAAATAAAACTCGTTATAAAACCCGTATTTGATTTAGAAGTTTCTATTAATTTTATCCTCCTTCTCCCCATTATGGGGAGAAGTCGTGTACTCATAACAAAGAGAGAAATAATGTGGATAATATGGGAATTAGAAATTATTTTGTTTCTACAATCCACCAATCAAGATTTATTTCATTTTTAGATGGACTATTTATTTCTAAAGAAAAACTCTTTCCATCCACAATCTTTCCTACTTTGATAGGAACTGCTTTTGTCGCTTTTCTAATAGTTACAAATATCTTGCTATCACTACTCACTGCTGTTGTTTTTACTACCACGCTCTTTCCATCTGATCCTGTAACATCATCTATGCCATCTTTATTTTCATCTACTTTAACTGGAATAATCTGAGCTTCTCCTATCGTCGCTCCACTCTGATCAACCACTTTTACCGTAAAAGTTCCTGCCACTATTCCTCCAGCGGTTAAATTTCCTCCCAATAAATTAAGATTAATTTTTCCATCATCTTGAATATCTA
>CAZWWQ010000056.1:0-4048 GCA_964637685.1 uncultured Bdellovibrionales bacterium
ATATAGAAAAGTTAAAAAATAAATTAATTGAATTTAGTTTAAAAACAAAAATAGTACGTTTGAAAGCTTATTATCCAGAAATATATAAATCATCAAAATTAAAAAAGTAATATAAAATTATGCTAGCCATAAAATATATTCGTGAGAATAAAGAAATAGTTAAAAAGAATTGTCAGCAACGCAATATGCAGTGTGATGTTGACTATCTTTTGGAGTTAGATAAAAGAAGAAAAGAATTAATTTTAGAAGTAGAATCTTTAAAAAATAAGAAAAATTTATTAAATTCAGAAATTATTTCAATTAAAGATAGTGAAGAAAAAGTAAATGTATTAGCTAGAGGAAAAAAAATAAAAGAAAAGTTAGAAAAACTTAAGCCCGAGTTAGAAAAGGTGAATAAAGAATACGAAAAAATACTTTTTCAAGTACCAAATAATATTGCTCCAGATATGCCAGTCGGTAAAGATGAAACCGAAAATAAAGTTGTTAAAAAATGGGGAGAGCTTCCAAAATTTAATTTCAAAGTCAAAGACCATGTTCAATTGGGTGAAGAGTTAGATTTGATTGATGTTAAAAAGGCGGCTGAAATTTCTGGTTCAAGATTTTGTTATTTAAAAAATGAAGCTGTCTGGTTGCAATTGGCGATTATAAATTTTACGATGAGTGTTTTATCGCAAGAGAAAATACTAAAGGAAATTATTCAAAAAGTTGGTGTAAAAATTTCTACTAAGCCGTTTGTACCAATACTTCCTCCTGTTATGATAAAACATAATGTGCAAAATAGTATTCATCGGGTTTTTGGTGAACAGACATATCAATTTAAAGAAGATAATTTAAATTTAGTAGCGTCGGCTGAACATACTCTAGCTCCATATCATATGAACGAAGTTATTGATAAAAATGATCTGCCATTACGTTATATTGGATATTCAACTGCTTTTAGGAGAGAAGCAGGAACTTATGGAAAGGATATGCAAGGGATTTTACGGGTTCATCAGTTTGATAAATTAGAAATGGAGTCATTTACAGATGCTAGATCTGGGGTGGACGAACAAAAATTTATTGTGGGTATTCAAGAGTATCTTGTGCAACAGTTGAGAATTCCTTATCAAGTAGTACATGTTTGCACTGGAGATACAGGTAAACCTGACTATGATCAATTTGATATAGAATGTTGGTTACCAGGACAGAATAAATATAGAGAAACACATACTTCTGATTATATGACTGACTATCAAATGCGTGGTGTGAATTCTTTTTATAAAACCAAAGATGGCAAGAAAAAACTTTTGCATACTAATGATGCGACAGCTTTTGCTATTGGTAGAATTCTAATTGCAATTTTAGAAAATTATCAGCAGGAGGATGGTAGTGTTATAATTCCTGAAATTTTGCGTAAATGGATGCCAAGTGAAATGAATATAATTAAAAAAGAAGAGCTTTTAAATAAAAATAATTAATTAAAATTAATAAAATGAAAAAATGGCAAATAATTCCTTTAGTAATAGGAATAGTATTTTTAGCAGGGTGTGGGGAAAAAACAAATAAACAATCAAATAATTCTCAAAGAATAGTAAAAAATAAAACAGAAATAAAAACTAATAATCATCAAAATGTTATTACCTCTATTAAAGAAGCTATGGGATTGGGTAAGGCCATGAAATGTGTCTATAAAATGAATAATGAATCAGGGAATACAGAAGTTACCACTTATGTAGAAGGTAAAAAATATGCTACTGAAATAGTTATTGCAGGAAAAATTCAACATATGATTTTTGATGGAAAAGATATTTATTCTTGGACTGAAGGAAAAAAGGAGGGCGTGAAAATGAGTGATAATTGTATGCAAGGAATGGGAGTTAGCGCTACTAAAGAAAATAATGATAATACGGAAAATATGGAAACGGATCAAGAAAAAGCTTTTACCGATGCAGTAGATGTGAAATGTGTAGAATTTAAAGAGGCGGATTTTTCAGTTCCTACTAATATAACTTTTTCTGATCCTTGTAAGACTTTAAAAGGAATGACAAATAATATTCCTGCGGGAGTTGATATCCCAGCTAACTTACAGCAATAAATATTTGACGCTTCTTTAGTGAATAAGAGAGGCAATAAATTTTAATTGAGTAGGCTTAAATCTATCAGTAAATTTGTTTTTATGTCTGTTAAAAAATTAAAATTTCCCCAAAACTTTCTTTGGGGTTCTGCGACCAGCGCTCATCAAGTGGAAGGAAACAACTATAATAATTGGAGTGAATGGGAAAAAGAAAATTCTGAACGACTAGCCAAGGAAGCCAAAAATAAATGGACGAACTGGCAACAAAAAAAATTTCCCGAAATGTTTCAACCGGAAAATTATATTTCTGGACGAGCTTGTGATCATTACAACCGCTATGAAGAAGATTTTGATATAGCTAAAAATTTGGGGCATAATGCTCATCGTTTTTCTATTGAATGGTCACGAATTGAACCAAAAGAGGGAAAATTTGATGAAAAAGCAATTGAACATTATCGTAAAGTTTTGCAAGCGTTAAAAGAAAGAGAGTTAGAACCTTTTGTAACACTTTGGCATTGGACTAATCCAATTTGGATAACCAAGAAAGGCGGGGAAAACAATAAACAATTTCCAATCTATTTTTCTCGTTATGTTGAAAAGATAATTCAAGAGTTGGGAGACGTAGTTGAATACTGGATAACT
This sequence comes from uncultured Bdellovibrionales bacterium, assembly GCA_964637685.1. Taxonomy (GTDB): domain Bacteria; phylum Patescibacteriota; class Minisyncoccia; order Moranbacterales; family UBA2206; genus CAZWWQ01. The sequence goes on from CAZWWQ010000056.1 coordinate 2,696, forward strand.
ATAAATGAGCCGATGTCTGTTATTGCTAGTTCCTACATTACAGGAGCATGGCCACCACAAAAAAGAAATGTTTTAACTGCTTGGCGAGTTTATAAAATATTAGCTAAGACACATAATGAAGCGTATAAAACTATACATAAAATAAATAAAAATGCTAAGGTAGGTTTTGCGAATATTATTACTGATTTTGAGGCTAATAATAAAAAGTCTCAGCTAAATAGAGTAATCATAAAAGTAGTCAATTATTTAGCTAGAGATAAATTCTTAAAGCTTACAAATAATCACAATGATTTTTTAACGGCACAGTATTATTTCCATAAAAAAATAAAATTTTCTGGAGTATCTAAAAATAAAAATAAAAAAAATTCTGACTTAGGTTGGGAAATTTATCCAAAAGGAATTTACCATATTTTAAAAAATTTACAATTATATAATTTACCAATTTATATCACCGAAAACGGTTTAGCGGATGCGGATGATAGTCGGCGAGAAGAGTTTATTAAAGAACATTTGTGGTGGGTGCATAAAGCGATTCAAGAAGGAGCGAATGTACGCGGATATTTTTATTGGTCACTTCTGGATAATTTTGAATGGGATAAAGGTTTTTGGCCACGTTTTGGCTTGGTGGAAATTGACTACAAAACGCAAGAGCGAAAAATCCGTCCTAGTGCACTGGAATATACTAAAATCTGCCGGAGTAATGAGCTAGAAATTGAAATTGACGAAAAATAAAAACATGGTAAAATTACCAAGAAATGTTTCTAAAACAAAATCAAAATGGCTATTGACAGATTTTTTAAATTTGTTAGTATAGACAGTACGAGTTGCATATAATTATTTAACTCTTAAAAAGTACTTAAAGAAACACTTCAAATCCTTTAAAATATAGATGAAACAAAGATACATCTTTGCGTGTGGTGTTGGTGCGCTCAAAGATGTGTTTTTTGTTTCTGTTTCATTTGATAAAGAAGCCAGAAAGAAAAAGCAAAGAACTTTAATAATTAAATAGTTTATCTAAATTTATTACTCTTTTTAATTTAGATAAATGTTAATCACAATTTTTTGCGATTAGTCCTCGTTCAGTTATTTATTTAGCTGAGCATTAGAATTCAGTTATTTATTTAACTGAATAATTAGAGTCTATTCAAATAAGAAAATTTATTTTCTTTTAAAATAATATAAGACATTTTAAAAATCTTTTAGTAGATTATTAATTTGTTTTACTCATTTTGAATATTTCAATCTCCGCTTATTTTTTTAAAGATAATGGGTAAGATTGAAACTATTCATTTTTTGAGAGTTTGATCCTGGCTCAGGATGAACGCTGGCGGCGTGGATAAGGCATGCAAGTCG
>CAZWWQ010000057.1:0-4013 GCA_964637685.1 uncultured Bdellovibrionales bacterium
CCCAACTAAATTTTAATACATTAATATATCCAGCTATAATTATATCATCTCTATACTCTTTTTGGCTAATAACTTTATAGAGAGTATCTGCAATACTTAATGGCTCATCTGGTTCACAATAAGCTACCGCTTGTTGCCCTACTTCTGGAAGAGAAGAAATATTAGAAGTTACCACTGGTATTCCTAAAGACTGAGCCTCTAAAATAGGTAAACCAAAACCCTCATAAAAAGTAGGAAATAAAAAAACTGTCGCTGATTTCATTAAAGTAATTTTTTTTTCTTCACTAACAAAACCCGTTAAGATTATATCCTTTTTATTAGGAGAATTATTCCATCGTTCTCTAATTTGATTATAACCAAAACCTGACTTACCAGCTAGAATCAGTTTGTGTGGTAATTGGTAACGTTTTTTTAACCATTCAAAAGCTTGAATTATTCCTTCAATATTTTTTCTTTTCTCCAAACGTCCAACAAAAAGCACATAAGGCATCTGAGAAGTTATTTTTTTTTCTATTGGAGATTTTGGAATAATTGACTGTAAATTATTATTAATTCCTTCGTAAACTACTTCTATTTTTTCAATAGGTACTTTATAAATTTTATGTAAATCTTTCTGTGTATTACGAGAAACAGCAATAATTTTTTGAGCCCAAAAACAAGAACGTTTAATAGATTGGTGCATATAGAAACGTTCCCAATAAGAATAAGCTTCTGGCTTAATCTCATATTCTAATCCGTGAACAGTTACCACAGTTTTAGCTGGATGAATAATTGGAATAATATGAGCTGGAATAAAAAGCACTTCCACTGGATGCCTAAGCATTTCTAGAGACAAGCCTATTTGCGTCCAAAATCTGGGATAGTTGAGTGTTTTTATTTTCCAATTAGCTGGTAAGGAAAAATCTATAATTATTTGATTTTTCTTTTTTGACTGTGGCATGTATAAAATAACTTGATGTCCATCTAGCTTATCTCTTAAATGTTTTACTACTTGATAAGAATATTCCTCTATGCCAGTTCTCTGTTTTAAAAAAGCCCGTGATGCATCAATACCTATTCGCATAATTTTAAAGTATTTTACTTGGCTAACATTATAGTCCGCTTATATAACTCTAGATTTTCTAAGGATGTTCCTAGTCCCTTAATAACACAAAATAAAGCATCGTCAGCCACATAGCAAGGAACTCCAATAGTTTTAGTAATTAGCTGATCTAAATTACGAATTAAAGCTCCTCCTCCAGAAAGAACCATCCCCTTATCCATAATATCTGAAGATAATTCAGGAGGAGTATCTCGTAACACTCGTTTAATAGCGTTGATCATCTCCCTTAATTCATCTTGAATAGCTTCTGCTACTTCGTTAGAGGAAATTTTCACCGTCTTTGGTAGACCACCAGTCAAATCTCGTCCCCGCACATCCAAATAAGTTTCTTTTACTTGCGAAATAGCCGAACCAATTTTAATTTTAACTTCCTCTGCTGTGCGATCTCCAATAGCTAAACTGTATTTTCTTTTAATATAATCAATAATAGCTTGATCAATTTTATTACCACCCACTCGAGCACTAGTAGCCGAAACAATACCACCCAAAGAAATAACAGCAATTTCTGAAGTTCCTCCACCAATATTGATAATCATATTACCTGAAGCATCTGCTACAGTAATTCCTGCTCCAATAGCAGCCAACATTGGTTCTTTCACTACATAAGCTGATTTAGCTCCAGCTCTAATAGCCGCATCAATCACTGCTCTTTTCTCTGTAGAAGTAATTCCAGCAGGAATAGAAATCATTAATTCTGGACGAACCAAGCGAAATTTGCCTACCACTTTATTGATAAAATATTTTAGCATAGCTTCAGTAATTTTGTAATCAGCAATCACCCCATCTTTCATAGGACGACTAGCTACAATAGTATCTGGCGTTCTGCCTAACATTTTTTTTGCCTCATTACCCACCGCTAATACTTTATTTTCCGTCAATGAAATAGCTACTACTGATGGTTCATTAGCTACAATTCCTTTTCCAGGAACAAAAACTAAAATATTAGCTGTTCCTAAATCAATTCCGATTTTTCTTACTAACATATTACTATCAGATTATTCTAGTTTATTTTTTTGACAATAACTAAAAATTACTTTTTAATTCTTTTTATCTTAACACCTAATTTTATTAATCTTTCTTCAATTTTTTCATATCCCCTATCTACTTGATAAATATTTTTAATAATAGTTTTACCACTCGCCAAAATTCCAGCAATAATTAAAGTAGCACCTGCCCGTAAATCAAAACTAGTAATTGTTTTTCCTTTTAATTTAGTTGGTCCTGAAATAACCACTTGATGAACGTCTATTATTTTAGCTTGAGCTCCCATTTTTTTTAATTCTTGAATATAACCGAAACGCCCTTCAAACATAGTATCAAAAATTAAAGTATTTCCTTTGGCCTGAGTAGCTAAAACTCCTAATGGGGCTTGAATATCAGAAGGAATACTTGGATAAGGACGAGTATCTATTTTAGTTACCGCTCGTAACTGCTGAGCGGGAATAATTTGCAAAGAATTTCCTTTCACTTTAAATTCCGCTCCAAACTCTCGTAATTTTTCTAACACTAAATCTAAATGCTCCACCCGAACATTTTTTACTGTAATAGCACTTCTTGTGGCTACTCCTAAAATAATAAAAGTAGCTGCCTCATTGGCGTCAGGAATAATTGTATGCTGAGTTCCATGTAATTTTGAAGACCCTACTATCTCCAAAGTATGCGTTCCTAGTCCTTTAATCTGAGCACCCAGTGCTATTAAAAAATTACCCAAATCTTCCACATGCGGTTCACAAGCTGCAATTTTAACTACAGTTTTTTGGGGTAAAGAAGCTGCCAACATCATAACATTTTCCGTAGCTGTTACTGACATCTCTTTTAGCACTATTTTTTGAGCCTTTCTTTTTTGAGCCTTTATTTGATAATTTTTTTGTTTTTGTTGGATATCAATTCCCATTTTAGCTAAAGCCTCAAAATGTGTTCCTAATGGTCTAGCTCCAATAATACATCCTCCTGGATGATAAAGTTTAAACTCGTCAAACCGAGCACTAAGTGAACCAAGAAGTAAAATAGAAGAACGCAATTGTTTAACTTTTTCTACATCCATTTTAGCTGGATCAATTTCAGCATTTTTTATTCTTAAGGTTCTCTTTTTTAACCATTTAATTTCTGCACCCATACTAGCTAAAATTTCTACCATTCGCAAAACATCTTCAATGAGAGGAACGTTAGAAATTATACATTCTTCTTTAGTAAGTAGTGTAGCTGCTAAAATAGGCGTGGTCGCATTTTTAGAACCCCGCACATTAATAATTCCTTTTAACTTTTTTCCGCCAACAATTTCAAAGTATTCCATAAAATAAGGCTTAAAATAAAACTAAAAGCACATATTCACTATACTATATGTGCTTTTGAAAATCAAATTGTAAAATTGTTTTATTATTAGTGATAATGGCAAATCCCTTTGCTGTTTAACAAATATTCGTTACAAAGCCTTGCATTAAATTTAGATATTATCTAATAAATTTTTACCATTATGGCAAAGATACAGTAGCAGAAATTGCTCTTTGAGTTCTACCAGCGCTATCACTTCCTACTGATTTAATAGTAGCTACATCAGAAGGACTTTTACTATTACTACTACAATCAATTACATTTCCCGTGGTATCTAATAACTCTACTTTATAATTATTTCCTACTATCTTTTTATTAGTACAAGAAGTTCCCGTAGGACGAATTTCTGAAACTTTACTATGATTTCTTTTAGTTATTTCATACATAACAGCCTCCACTCCTGAATCAGCATTTTGAAAGGCTTGACTAGACTTAGAAGCATTGGAAGAAATACTTCTTTCTTTGATAGAAACTAGAGAAACACTTAGAGCTGTTACTACAATAGCTCCTAAAACTAATAGAGAAACTATTAAAGCAGAAGCAGAGTAAGTTTTTTCATTTTTTTTCATTTTTTTTATTT
>CAZWWQ010000058.1:0-4008 GCA_964637685.1 uncultured Bdellovibrionales bacterium
TTTTAATTTTGATGATTTATATATTTCTGGATAATAAGCTTTCAAACGTACTATCTTTGTTTTTAAACTAAATTCAGTTAAATTATTTTTTAATTTTTCTATATCTGTTTATTGATCATAGCCTAAAGCAACCGTATCAGGAGCATATTTTTTAATAACTGCATATTTATTATCTAATTCTCCCAAAATACTTTCATCGGCTAACTTGCTTTTTTTTATTATCTTTAATCTCTTCTCTTCATTATTGATTGGCCAATGTCCTTTAACTTTTTTCACTGTTTTATCTCTAGCTACAACAACTATCAAATATTCTCCTAATTTTCTAGCTTGTTTTAAATAATTTTTATGCCCTGGATGAAAAATATCAAAAGTCCCAAAAGTCATTATTTTCATCATACTATCTTTTCTCTTATATACACGCTAGTTAAACTATTATATCTATTTCATTTTCTTCCTTATTTTTTTTCTCAATTTTTGGTAATCTTTCTTTTTTTTTCTTATAAACCACCCACTCTTGCTGAGGTTTTTTCCTCATTTTATCATTTATCCCACTAATTTTTTCTATTCTTTTAACCATAGTGCACCACCTTTTATTAAAAATTAAAGAACTAATTAATTTTTACTTTTCATTGAAGGAAAAATAACTGTTTCTCGCACAGAACGATTCATAATAAAAGCAAATAAACGTTCACTCATACCAAAGCCAAAAGCTGGTGGCATACCATACTCCAAAGCTTCTATAAAATCCTTATCCATCATTTGAGCTTCCATATCTCCTGCTTTTCTTGCTTTCATTTGTTCTAAAAATCTATTTTTTTGATCAATAGGATCATTAAGTTCTGAAAAAGCATTACATAGTTCACTTCGTCCAGCTACAATTTGAAAACGCAAAGCTTTCTTAGGATTTTGCGGATCTTTTTTAGCTAAGGGAGAAACTGCTAAAGGATGCCCTACTAAAAAACATGGTTGAATAAGTTTTTGCCTAACAGTTTTTTTATAAAGAGTATCAATCATCTTTCCCTTTCCGAAACCAGTTTCATATTTTATTTTTAATACATCTGCTCTTTCCCTTAATTCCTTTAGCGTTAAGTCATTATTAAGATCTAATCCAGTCTCTTTCTTAAACTCCGTAAAATAATCTACCAAAAGAAACTTACTCTTCCAATCTATTTTTTCCTTTTCATATTGATGTTTATAGCTACCCTTAACCGCCCAAATTATTTCTTTATATAATTTTTCTATAAACTGCATTCCCTTTTTCATATCCCAATAAGCCACATAAAATTCCATATGATCAAATTCTTGCAAATGATCTCGATCCATACCCTCATTTCTAAAAACTCGTCCAATTTCAAAAACTCTTTCATAGCCACCCACCAATAGGCGTTTTAAAGGTAATTCCAAAGAAATACGCAAATAAAAATCCTGCTCTAAAGCATTGTAATGAGTTATAAATGGCTCTGCTTCGGCCCCACCAGGTATACGCTCAAAAACAGGCGTTTGTACTTCTAAAAATTTTTCTTTAAACAACGCTTGTCGGATAGTTTGCCAAAAAATATTCTTTTTATAAAAAAGTTCTCGCGTTTCTTTATTCATCATTAAATCTAAATAACGTTTTCGCAAAACAACTTCTTCATTTTTTAAACCAAAATATTCTGTAGGAATAGGACGTATATTTTTAGCTAATATTTTCCATTTATGTACTTCCAGTGTTTTTTCTTTCTGTTTAGTTAAAAATAATCTCCCTGTTACTTGAATAAAATCACCGATTTCTATATTTTTAACTAATAATTTATATTTTTCTACACCAACTTTCTCCTTACTAAAAAAAAGTTGTATCTTACCACTTTCATCTTCAATATGAATAAAGGCAATATTACCCATCAAGCGAAAAGATTTAACCCGACCAACTAAAACTATTCCTTCTTCTTTTTGAAGATTAGTAAAGTCTTTTATAGCTTCACCATTATTTAATGTCCGTTCACATTTTTCTGGATAGGGATTCATCTGCGCTTCTTTAATATTAGCTAATTTTTTTAATTTAGTTTCTTGAATATCTTCACGCATAATTATTTTTAAATTAGTATTCTATATCAACTCTACCTTAATTCATTTAATTTGGCAATTTAACTTTATAAAAAAGCTTCCTCCATTGCATGAAGAAACTTTTTAAAATTATCTAAAAAAAATCCTACTTTATTTTACTGATAAAATTTCATACCTCGTTTTACCCATAGGAGTAACTACATCTACTTTATCTCCTACTGATTGACCGACAAAAGATTTCCCCATTGGAGATTCATTAGAAATTTTCATTTCACTAGGATTAGATTCATTAGAACCAACTATTTCAAATTTCATTTCAACACCATTAGCTCCAACTTTAACCTGTGAACCTAATTGAATGCTACTAGCATTTTTATCATATTTTACTACCTTTGAATTCTTTAACATAAATTCCAATTCAGCAATACGTGACTCATTTTCTGCTTGTTGCCTCTTAGCTTCACTATATTCCGCATTTTCACTTAAATCTCCTTGCTCCTTAGCTTCTTTTATTGCTCTAGCAATTTTCTGACGAAGAGCGATTCGGCGTTTCTCTAATTCAGTTTCAATTTTTTTTAAACCAGCCTCTGTAATTAATTTTTTCATAGTAATAATTTTATTTTAATTTTTTAAATTATCATATTGAACCCTATTGTAACAGAAGAAGAAAAAATGTCCAATAACTATACTATTCCGATCTATATTGAAAATACCACTCTAAAACATTCTTAACTACTGGAAGAGCTGCCGAATTACCTTCTCCACCTCCTTCTACTAAAACTGCTATTGCAATAGTTGGTTTATTATAAGGAGCAAAAGCCGTAAACCAAGAATGAGTTTTACCTTGAGTGCCAAATTGAGCAGTTCCTGTTTTTCCAGCTATCGGAATTGGCAAATTTTTTAATATTTGTGCTGTTCCTGAAGTCACTGTCATACGCATTCCTTCCTGCACTACTTTTATAATGTTGGGTTGGATAAAATCACTTCGTATTATTTTAGGAGTTATTATTTTTTCTTGACCGTTATTTTTTTTAATTCTATTTACAATTCTTGGAGAATAAAGTGTCCCCCCATTAGCTACTGTAGCCACTAAGTTAGCCATTTGTAGTGGTGTAGCAGTAACATAACCCTGACCAATAGCCGCATGATAACTATCACCAACATACCATCTCTCGCCGATTTTTTGTTTTTTCCATTCTTTACTAGGAATAAGCCCTTTAGCTTCACCAGGTAAATCAATACCACTTGGCACACCTAATCCTAATAAATTTTCATATTTTTTCATTCGATCCATTCCTAACCCCTGTATATTACCATAACCACCACCAACAGTATAAAAAAACACATCATTACTCTGAGCAATAGCTAAGCGCACATCACTAGGGGCATGAGCTCTCCAATCTCGAAAGTGATACGATCCGATATTTAATACACCACCCAATCCATTAATAATTGTTTGGGGATTAATAACTTTTTCTGCTAAACCAGCTATAGCTATAGCTGGTTTAATAGTTGAACCAGGAGGATATTCACCAGCGATGCAACGATTAAGTAATGGCAAATTTTTATTATTAATTAAAGATTGGAAATCATGAATGGTGATACCTTGAGCAAATAAGTTATTATCGTAACTTGGAATGCTCACCATAGCCAGAACTCCACCATTTCTAGGATCTATCGCCACCGCTGATGCCATCTTAGTTTTAGTTTTTTCCAAAATTTCTTGTAAAGAATCATAAATCTTTTTTTGTAAAGCTTCGTCAATATTTAAAATTAATTCATCTCCACATTGAGGTTTAATGGCTTCTAACTTTTTTTTAACTCTACCTAAAGAATCTATTTCCACCTGATTAGCCCCGTCAACACCTTTCAATTCTTTTTCGTACTCCTTCTCTAATCCAGTTTTTCCTATGTAATCAGTTAAAGAATAGCCCACTTCTTTTTTTAGCTCTTGAGTAGTTA
>CAZWWQ010000059.1:0-3988 GCA_964637685.1 uncultured Bdellovibrionales bacterium
ATTCATATTACCAAATCTCATAACGGGTTAGAAATTAACAACGCTAATAATATTCTTTTAAATGATATCAGCATTCTACCTAAGTATGGTTTTGCTTTTAGCATCAAAAATTCACAAGACATTTCTTTAACTAATTCTACTTGTTCTCCTTTTATTAAAGATAGATGTCTTTCTTTAATTGATAATAAAAACATTACCTTGAAAGATAATAATTTTTAATTTATTTACCGAAAGTAAATAAATTACCCGCCATTTTGGCGGGTTTCAAGATCTGTGTAATTGTCATCCTGAATTTATTTCAGGATCTCTTTTATTTTCTAGCTCTTTTTAAATAAACTGGCAAAGCCAAAAAGCTAATTAACATTTGAATAAAACGACTAATAATAGCTACTGTAATTACAGAAGAAGCCGTTAAACCAAAAGCACCAAAGAAAGTAATGTAAGCCCACTCCTTAATTCCAATATTGTTTATACTAATTGGCACTGAGGCTACAATACTAATAATAAAAATAATAGAAAGATAATTAATTATCCCAATTCTTATCCCTAAGGCACTGAAAAGAATATAATTAGCTAGAGCTATGCCGATAAAGTCAAAAAGGAAAGTTAATAAAAAAGTTCGTATTAAAATTGATTTGTCGCTATAGCTTTTTAGATTTTCTATTACTTGTTTAAATTTTTGAGGAAGATATTTTTTTCCAGGAAGCCAGAAAAAAGGTTTTTTAAATTTAACCGAGGCAATAAAAATTATTAGAAAAATTACAATCAACCCATTTGTCCATAATAGAATTATATTATTCTGGACTTGTTTAATGTTTATCAAGCTAAAAAATAAAGCTAAAATCATAGCTCCTAAAAGACCAATAATTCGATCCATCATAACCGCCGAAACTGCTTCTATATATTTACCTTCTGGCTTACCTGTTTCATAAGCTTTAAAAGTATCACCACCAATAAAAGAAGGCATAAAATTATTTACAAAAGTACCTGCCAAATAATATCTAATAAAATTCCATAAATTAGCTTTTATTTTTTTATAGCTAGCTAATATTCTCCAACGATAAGCACAGATTAATACTCCTAATAAAACAGTAGTGATATAAGCTAGAAGATAGATAGTTTTTATAGTTTGTAAACTAATCCACACGCTAAGCCAATCTACTTTAAAAATTACCCACAATAAAAAAACACTACTGACAATTATCTTTACTATTATTTTAGTATATTTTTGAAGCATATTAATTATTGTTTACTCCTTATTCCCGCATACTGTAAATACAGAAGTAAAATAAGTTTTTCTAATTTCTTAATCTTGTTCCTGTTTATATAAAGCTATATATTGCCGAGCTATCTTTGACCAACTCATATTTAAAGCTTTCTGGCGACTAATTTGACCCATTTTCTCTCTCAATTTTGAACTATTAATTAATCTCTCTATTTTTTGAACAATATCTTGGCTATTTTTCATTTTAATAATATAACCATTTTTTTTATCTTCAACTAATTCTTGAGTTCCTCCTGTATCGGTAGCTATAATCGGAAGTCCAGAAGCCAAAGCTTCCAACATTGCATTACTCATTCCTTCATTAAGCGAAGGCAAAACAAAAACTGAAGCTTCTTGATAATATTTTGCCGTTTTATCTCGTGGTATTCTTCCTAAAAATTTTACTTGTGTAGCAATATTTAATTGAGCTACTTGTTCTTCTAAATATTTTCTAGCATTCCCCTCTCCCATAATTTTCAATTTAATTTGTGGATATTGAGAAACCAATTCCGCTATCGCTTTAATTAAGTATTGCAACCCTTTTCTATCAGTTATCCGAGAAGCTCCCGGAGTAACGATAAATTCTTTTTTAGAATTATTTTTTTCGGTTGGATAAAATTTGTTTGTATCAATTCCATTATAAATAATTTCAATTTTTTGTTTGGGATTAGAATACAAGGCTAGTTCTTTTAATTTTATTGAATTAGAAACAACTATTTGAGCATTTTCCCAAATTAATTTAATTAAAGGGGTTAACAATTTATAAATCAAGGGAAAACGATCACTATAACCAGGAACATCAGAGCCTCGCAAAGAAATAATATAGGGAAGTTTAAATTGTTTTTTTAACAGATACGAGACAAAACCACAAGGAATACCAAAAAAAGAATGACTTAAAGTATAATTGTTTTTCTTTACCATTTTTTTAGCTAACCAATAAGCTTTCCAGGTATAAACTATTAAGTCTTTCTGTGACTGAAAATGGAGATTATTTTTATTCTTCCCAATCGGTATTTTATAAATAACAATGTTTTCCCCTAATTTTTCTTTATGAAAATTATCATCAATAGAAGAAGTAATCAAATCTACTTTTAACTCTGGATTTTTTTTGTATTCACGTAAAAGATAAGCAGTAGCATTAGCTGCTCCGCCTCCTAAAGGTGGATATTCATAATTAAAAAATAAAATTCTCATCTGTTTTATAGTAGCAAAAATTAAGATTAAAAACAATAAAAAGCTACGAAAATTTTTTCGTGGCTTTTGCACTCAATATAATGTTTTTTTATTATTCTGGACGCCCAATAGAATAATAAAGAAATTCTTGTTCTTTCATTTTTTCTGGACTATACATTAAACGTCCATCAAAAATGATCGACTCTTTTAAAAGATTTTTCATTTTAGTAAAATCTGGCATCCGAAATTCCTTCCATTCTGTAATAATTAGTAAACCATCAGCTTTTTTCAAAGCTTCATATTTGTTATCACAGTATTTAATAGCTGGATTATGACCAAAATATTCTGGCCATTGAGCTGTTTTCATAGCCTCAGGATCATAGGCCTGAATTTTAGCCCCAGCTTCAATTAACTCTGAAATAATTGTTAGCGCGGAGGATTCTCGCATATCATCCGTTCCCGCTTTAAAGGCTAAACCCCAAACAGCCAAAGTTTTTCCTTTTAGTTTAGCTCCGAAGTGTTTTTTTACCATTTCCGCCAAAAGATATTTTTGCTTTTCATTGGTTTCCAGTGTCTGCAAAAACATCTCTGCCTTATAATCTCTTTTTTGAGCCATCTTGATTAAGGCTCGTACATCTTTAGGAAAACAACTCCCTCCAAAACCAGGTCCGGCGTACATAAACGCCTCACCAATTCTTGGATCAGCTCCCATTGCTCTTCGCACTTGATCAAAATCAGCTCCCATTAAAGCACAGATGTTGGCCAATTCATTATTAACAGAAATTTTAGCTGCCAAAAAACTATTGGCTGCATATTTTACCATTTCCGCCGTTTGAGGATTCATAGCATAAAAACGTCCTTCTCTCCGCATAAATGGAGCATAAAGCTCTCGCATTATCTCAATAGCTTTAGGATTATCCGCTCCCACCACTATTCGGCTGGGCTCCATAAAATCCTTGACCGCTGTCCCTTGTGCCAAAAATTCTGGATTACTAACTACCGTAAAAGGAAAATTAGTTCCTCGTTTCTTTTGTTCCGCAATAATAGTTTTTTTCACCAATTTAGCTGTTCCTATTGGCACCGTAGATTTATTAATTACAATTAAAGAATGATCAATCACTTGTCCAATAGACTGAGCTACTGCAGTAACGTAACTTAGATCTGCACTTCCATCTTCTCCTGGAGGCGTTCCCACTGCAATAAAAACCATATCACTTTTTTTCACCGCCTGTTTAAAATCAATCGTATAAAGAAGCGTTTGATTTATTAAATTTCTTTTGATCAATTCATCTAATCCCTTTTCTGAAAAAGGGGCTTCGCCTTTACGAAATTGGGCAATTTTTTCTTTATTATTATCTACACAAACAACCATATTCCCCATTTCCGCCAAACAAGCTCCTGTTACAGAACCCACATATCCAGTACCAATAATTGCAATTTTCATAATCTTCCTCCTTATTTGGTTAATTTATATTAACTGCTACTAAAAAATTTAAAGTACTAAATTCAATGTAGTCTAAATATAAACTTTGTCAATTAAATAAACAAATA
>CAZWWQ010000060.1:0-1169 GCA_964637685.1 uncultured Bdellovibrionales bacterium
AGCTGAGTTACTTTTTGAGAAAAATTTGGAGTCTTATTTCGTATATTTTTTTTTAGCGGATCTATCAAAATGCATCCTTCATTTTGTGTGAAATTTTTCTTTTGAGCTAAAACATTTTTTTTAAAGAATGTATAAAAAAACAACCTCATACAAAGTATGAGAATAATAATAATTAACGTATTAATTTTATTTAGCTTTATGATTTTTTTAAATCTACTTTTTTTCTTTAATAGATTTAGTAGATTAGAAAAAAGAAAAGTAGTCTTTCTTTTTCTTCGAAAATAATCACTCATTAATTTCTGTTTTTCTGGAATACACCCCTCTATTTAAACATCCAGTTTTTCAAACAACCTGATTATTCTAGCATAGCTATTTTTTTTGTCAAAGATATTAAAAAAACTACTATTGACCTATTTTTTTCACTTTCTTACTATATATATTTACCGTATTAATCCATCTTTTCACCGCCTGAGGATTATCATGAGAACAATCATAACCACACTTCCAAACCACAACCATTTTTTGTGAAGTATTAATTTTCTTTTTATTTATTAAGTATTTAATTCTAGAAGCTACTGTTTCAACAGCATCTTGTGGGCTATCAAAACAAGTATGCCCCCCTGAACCCATTTTCTTTCTTTTTCTACGAAAACCCCAATAGTTATAACAATCTTGACCTTTATAAACTGGCACATGTTTTCCCCAACTAGACTCTTGTTTAGCAATTCCAATTAAAAAAGCAGCTACATCTTTATCTTGCTGAGCAATATAAGGAGCCATCTTTTCAATAGGATAACCCTTCACTATCTTTTCTATTCTTTTTTGAAACTGTTTTCGCCGAGTTAATTTTTTTTCTTCTGCCTTAGCCTTTTTACTCTGGACAATATTCTCAACCCCAAAAACCTTCCCTTCTGACTTAGCTGACATTTCTTTAGTTATTACTGGTGAATTTATTTTATCAGCAGTTACAGCCGAAACTCCTTGATCTAAATAACGATATATAAAAGTCATTAAAAACATTCCAAACACCAGCGAACCCACAATAGAAATATTCCAAACTTTAGTAAAAGACATATCAGAGAAAAAATCTCGGAAAACCTGCTGAAAATATTTTTTGGAACTACCATATTTCTTTTGAATAAATTCAGAAAAATATTTTCTGTTTTGAA
>CAZWWQ010000060.1:1269-3986 GCA_964637685.1 uncultured Bdellovibrionales bacterium
TTGGAACTACCATATTTCTTTTGAATAAATTCAGAAAAATATTTTCTGTTTTGAATAGTATATTTAATGGAAGTTCGTTTCTGAAATTTTAAAAATCCATCCACATTATCAAAGATGGCCTGCTTATCATTTTTGATAAAATGAATATGTAGATTATTGGTAGTAAAATTATCAGTTTTTCCATATTTAGAATAAAGAACAGTCTTTTTTTGATATTTTCGTATATAATTAACTAGCGGCCAATTAAAATAATCGGTGTCTTTTTCTTTCTGACAAAAACTATCAAACGCTTTTTGTTTTTTATCAATAACCATTAACTAGTTTAAAAAATTTCCATTATTAGCTAAATGAATTATATCACCTTATTGGTTTTTTGACCAAGCCTAAAAATAATGATTATTCCTCCTATAAACATTACTAAACTTAATAATTGCCCTAACGTAAAATAATAGCCGACATAACCAATCTGTGCATCTGGCTGACGAAAAAATTCTCCTATTATTCGCACCACCGCATAACCAACAATATACAACCCTAGCATTTTATCTTTTGTCTTTTTATTATTCCGCCTCTTCCAAAGAAAAACAAACAACAAAAAACCCTCTAAAAAAGCTTCGTATAATTGAGATGGATAACGTAATTGTCCAGTAAAATCGGCAGGAAAATACATACCCCACCAAAAATGAGTTGTTCTACCATATAATTCTCCATTAATAAAATTACCCAAACGTCCAAAAAAATAACCAGCTGGAACAGCAGGAATAACAAAATTAGCTAATTGCCAAAAATTAATTTTTTTGATTCGTGTCCATATCCAGCCTGACAATAAACCACCCAATAAACCGCCATGATAACTCATACCATAAATACCAATAAACTTATGAGTGAAATGATCAAAAGGAGAAATAATTGCTAATGGATGTAGCCAATAATAAATAGGATTATAAAATAAAACATAGCCAATTCTACCACCGATGATTAAGCCCGAAAAAACCCAAAAAAGCAAGTCTTCTAAAAAGTTTTCTTTTATACTTTGTTTATTTTTACTAATACATAATTCTCCTTTTTTTAATCTATACTTTAGTAATCCATAAACTACTCCTAAACCAATTAAGTACATCAAAGAATACCAACCTACACTAAAATTACCAACTGAAAAAATAGTTGGCTTTAGATAAAAAGGTAAATGTTGGTAAAAATAGATAAAGGTATTCATTGTCTAATATAATACCATTAAATTAAATAAGCATAAAACAAAAAAAGTTCAATTTTTAAAAATAAAATTGAACTTTCTAATATTTGTTAGGACTTTTTGAATAAATTTTTATTTAACAAAACATATTTGAGTTATATTACCAGCCCGATTCCCCCAAAATTGAGATTTACTATCCATCGTTAAATACTTATTCCAAAGACTAGAATTCAAGGAAGCTTTTTGTATTTTAGCTATCCCATGTAAATTATTGTTAGCAATCTTAGTTTTAGCGATGTTAATCCTTCCTGCTTCACCGCTGAAAGAAACTTCTATTCCTTCTCTTTTGTTACGTCTTATGCTGTTACTCTTAGTCCAAATATCTGAGCTATCTATAACTAATTTAAGTCCACTTCCTCCATTATTAGTTACCTTGTTTTTAGCAATCCAGGCACTCGTACCTCCAGCTAAATCTATTCCATCACTTTTGTTATGGCGAATCTCGCTATCCATTATTACCACCCTTCGCGCACCCGTACTATAAATTCCAGCTTGACCATTATCACGAATTTCTAACTCAGAAACAACTACTTGATGCGATTTTTTAGTATTACCACCTTGAATAAAAATACCATCTCTTTTGTTATATTTTATAATGCAGTTAATAATAGAAACTTTAGCAGATTTTTTAATTAAAATTCCTCGCTTTCCTCGCTTGATAGTGAAACCATCAATTTTACTATCATCTTCCATAGTTACTGTTGATTGACTAGACTTTTTGGCTTTAATAACAGTGTTATCTTTATCCTCTCCTAAAAGTTCCATTCCTTTTTTAAGTGTAATATTTTCTTCATACACACCCTTAGCTACATGGATTTCGGTTTTATGATCTCCCTTTTTTATAGCTTGTTTAATAGTTTTATATGGATGACTAGAAGAACCATCTTGTTGAGAACTAGCCTTAGCATTTACATAAAGATCATCGTTATGGCTAGAAAAAGCCAATATAGGTAAACTTACTAAAAATATTAGTGCTAATCCTCCGACTATTAACTTATTTTTATTAGACATACTTTTTTGAATTTAAGCTAATTAATTTTTATTAGAATATGTAACCATAGCATTTTAAACTTTTTTTGTCAATCAAAAAACCCAACTTAATTCCAGTTGGGTTTTTCTTTTTTTAAAAGTATTTCTAAGGAGCTACTTCTTTCCAAGGATTATAGCAAGCTTTAGTTCCATCTAAAGAAATGCCACAACCATTATCACAAGTTTGACCAATACAGGTATTAGCTGCGCAAGAATTATTAGGAACACAAGAGCTTTGGTGTGTAGCAGAACAAGAGCTACTACTTCCTCCGTTAGAACCATTACATTGCCATTGAACAACTGATCCTTGAGCAGGAAATATAGGATTAGTAGGATTTGGGGTTCCTGCAGAGCAAAAACGATCCTTTTTTCCAAAGTTACTAGCATTCTCTGAATAAGCTTGATTAGCCGTACCACAAAAACCATATATAGGAAC
>CAZWWQ010000061.1:0-3930 GCA_964637685.1 uncultured Bdellovibrionales bacterium
ATATTATACAAGAAAAATAAAATGGAAACAAGTTGATTTAGTTTATTCACCGAAGGTGAATAAATTAATTCTGAGTTCTCTCCATAATTTCTTGATTGACTGTTTTTTTATCTCGTCCATATTTAAGACGAGAAAGTTCTTTAATGGCATTAGCTATTTCTTGATCACCCTTGGTTGGCGGATAAGTAGCGATACTAAAAGGCTTAACAAGAACATTGTCCATTAAAATTTTAGCAAAACCTTGATAATTATCTACATTAACCAAATCTTGTTTAGAAAAAGTAGGCACAAATTGTTTCTCTAAAAATTCAGCATCTTCTGAGCCAACTCGAAAAGATATCATAGAACCAATATTACCAAAAACTGCTTTGGATATTTCTTCTTTCAGTTGACCAATAAATTGATGCGCCAAAATTAAACATAAATGATACTTCCGAGCTTCACTTAAAATTTGTGAGATAGAATTAGTGGTTATATTCTGAAACTCATCTAAATATAAATAAAAATCCTCTCTTTGATCTTCTGCTACGTTAGCCCGAGCCAAAGCATTCATTAAAATTTTTCCCACTACTACCATTCCTAACAAACGAGCGTTTATTTCTCCAATTCTTCCCTTAGAGAGATTAACTAAAAGAATCTTTTTATTATCCATTATTTCTTTGAAGTCAATTGTGCTTTTCTGTTGCGCAATAATTGGGCGCATTAAATCATTAGAAATAAAAGTAGTTAATTTAGAGGTTATGTATGGCACCATATTAGCCAAGGCGGCTTCTCCTCCTGCTTTCTCCGCTTCTTTAGTCCAAAAATCTACTACGATAGGATTTTGACATTTTTTTATTTTCATCGCTCGAAATTTCTCATCAGATAATACTTTAGGAATTTCCATTAGTGTGTTCCCTGAAGCTGGATCATCCATTATCAAAAGCATTGCATTACGCATATATTGTTCAAACATAGGTCCACCTGTAGACTTAAGGTCATATAATTGATCAAAAATACCAATCATTTCATTAATGACAAAAGTTTTTTGTTCAGGAAAAGCTGGATCATATTCCATCATATTCAAACCAAAGGGACGCTGAGTATCAGCTGGATCAAAAACAACTACATCTTCTGCTCGCTCTTTAGGAATAGCACTTAGAATATCTTCTATTGCATCACCATGAGGATCAATAAAACAAAAACCCCGACCTGCCTTAGCATCCTGTTTAGCCATTTCTTGCAAAAAATTAGATTTACCTGTTCCCGTTTGTCCGATGGAATACAAATGTCGCCTGCGATCAGTGTCTAGAAGTCTAATTGGTGTCTTCACTCCTCGATATTCATTATAACCAAGTAAAACACTATCTGTTTCATCACCTTGAATATTTACCGGTGGTGGAGCAGTAATAGATTTAACCCATTTAATTTTAGGCGTTTGAGTGGTAGAAATTGGCAAATGAAAAATACTAGCAATTTCTTCACTATTAAGTAATATGGCCTGCTGTTCATTAAAATTTCTAAAAATAAAATTGAAAGCTACGTCCTTTTTTTTCAAACGATTTTGAATTTGAAAACAATTAATATCCCCGTTTTCATATTGAGAAAAAGCATTTTCTAATTGAGCTAAAATAGTTTGAGCTCTTTCTTCATTGTTCGCAGAAACTATTAATCTAATATTGACATAATAACCTGTTTTACTAATTTTATTTTCAATGCTTTTTACCAGTTCTTGTTCTTGGGGAGTTAGTTGTACTGTTTTATTTCCAAAATCATTATTGAGTCCTCCATCATTTTTTTTAGGGGAAAAACCTTCAAATATTAAATTAGCTAAACCAAAACTTAATTTATGAAATAACGTCCTATCTACTTGTTCAAATCTTTTTCCTTGCTGCATTTCTTGAGCAATACGTTTTCCTTTAGAACGCCAAGCTACACCTGCTGGTTTCAAGATTAGTTGTATGGCCGCTCCTTCGCTAGCAGTTTTTAATTTACTCATAGCGTTAGTTAAGGCGTTTAAAGGATCAACTTCCATAGTTTCATAAGTTTTTAAGGGCAATGTATATTTATTTTTTAACTTTAAAATAGAAGACTGTGTAAAACTTCCTGGAGAGAAAATAGTGTAATCTTGTGCTTTTTCTAAAACAGCATTAGGGAAAAAACTGTGTATTTGTTTTTCTACGGATTCATAAAATTTTTTCGGTAAGGCAATATAGAAAATAATCTCCTCACTTTGAGAAGCATTAGCTATTTCTAAACTAATGCAGGGTTGACCATAGATAAGTTTTTTAAAAAATCCTCGCCGATCTTTTAAGGAAGAAAAAGCAGTTAATAATTGTTCCATTGCCCCTATTTCTTCTTTCCACATTTCATGGGTTTCCCTTCCTTGCTCATTTTCTGTTTTTTCTGTTTTAGCTACTCGGACTATTTCCAAATCTAAATTCATAGATTGATTAATTTGAGCCCGAAACTTAAAAAAACTTTGTGCCACCATAATAAAACCACTAATGACACTGGCAAATGCAGAAACAAAGATTACATAAACAAGTAAAGAGTTAATATCTATTATTGGCATATACTATTTATTAAGCAAGTTTAAAAAATTTATATTTTATTGATCATCCCTTTCTTCAATAGAGCTTTGTACAATTCTTCACCCAACATTTTATCATGCAGTTCATCTAATACGTAATTATCTTCCATATGACGAGCAACTTTAACAGCATAAGAAATACTCTTATTTTGTGCTAACTCTATTAAATGTTTTACTTTACTTTCCGTATCCATTTTTGTATCAGCTACTTGTGCATCTAATTCAATCTTTTCTGCACCAGAAACTTCATCCTCTGTTTTTTGAGAAGACGCTTTGGAAAGAATTTTATTATACACACTTTCTTTTTCCGTTGAACCTTCCTGACTTTTAGGGATACCCTCCACACTAGTTTCTAGCTTATTTTCTTTTCCCAATTTAGTTTCTTTTTTTACTTCAGGTGAAACAGTTCCGCTAAATTTTTCCTTTAAATTAAGATCCTCTTCTTCTATCGGTTCCAAATGAGATTGTTTTTTAGCATCCATAAAATAAAATTTACTTTTAATTTATTAAAACTCTATTTAAAAAAATTTAGGTCTTAACAAATAAGTAACTTTTTAAAATAATTATTTTTTTACTTCATTATTTTTCATCTCTTCCTTAAATTCTTCTACTATTTTTTTCACTAATTCATCATAATGGGTAATCTTTTCTTGTAAAAAAGCTTCCAGCTGTTGCGGATCAACATCTTCATCAATTAATTTCGTATATTCTTTTTGCTCAGTTTCGGTTAACTTTTTCATCGTCTCCTCAAAAATACGCCTAAGCACTACTTCGGTCATCTTTACCATTAATTTTTCTTGTTTGTCTGTTGGCAAATCAGCCAATCCTAACTCATTCATTAATGTTTTTTGAATAGTTTCTTGATTTTCCATAATTTTTTTAGTTTATTATTATATTTATATTATTTTATTTTGATTTATTTTTATTCTAAAGATTCATTAACTATTCTAGCCAACCAACTTTTAAGTGTTTCTCGTTTTTTAGCTTTAGCCTCTTTTCCTAACCAACTGATAGTTTCTTTTTCTAACGCTTGAACATTTCTAACCAGTTTAACACTCAACTGACTTTTTTCCAATTCAGAAATTTTTACATCTTTCATAATTCTCCAATTTTCTGGGCTTTTTAAAGACACTTTTTGAATAATCTTTTTAGCTCGAGAAGAAAAATTATCTTCTTGGCTTAGCTTATATTTTTTACTTATCTTTGCCCTAATTTTTTCTTCTGCACTTGTTCCTTTCTTTTTTTCTAATTTATTCTTTACAATTTTAGCTCCTCCCATGGCCATCGCGCCTCCAGCCAAACCAGCCTCTGAAACAGGTCCCGCTTTTCCCATATATGGTCCTGCTGGTTTTTCTGTT